>CAZPJF010000047.1:0-14212 GCA_964586095.1 uncultured Gemmatimonas sp.
ATCGCGCGCGACGGCCGCCTCGCGCCCGACGAGGTGGTGCGGCTCCTCGCCCCGCTCGCGCGCGCCCTCGCCTACGCGCACCGGCAGGGCATCGTGCATCGCGACGTGAAGCCCGAGAACATCCTCCTCGCCGAAGGGGAGCCGATGCTCGCCGACTTCGGCATCGCCAAGGTGCTGCGCGACGGGTCGGGCCACACGGGACTCACCTCGGCGGGGATGTCGATCGGCACGGTCACGTACATGCCGCCGGAGCAGGTGACGGCCGACCCGTCGCTCGACGGGCGCGCCGACGTCTACTCGCTCGCTGCCGTGGGGTACGAGCTGCTCACGGGGGCGCCGCCCTTCACCGGCACGCCGGCGCAGGTGATGAGCGCACATGTGGTGCAGCCGGTCCCCGCGCTGGCGGAGCGCGCGCCGGGGACGCCGCCCGCCCTCGCCACCGTGATCCTCGAGGGACTCGCGAAGGATCCCGCCGGACGACCGGACGCGGAACGGTTCGCGGCACTGCTGGACGGCGCGCTGCGCGGCACCACGGAGGAGCGCGCGGCGAACACCGTGGCCCGTGGCGCCGCGGACCGCGCGAGCGCCGAGGGCGCCACCGCGCCCGCCTCCACGCATGCCGCGCGCGGCCGCCGCCGACACCCCGCCGTCCTCGCAGCCGCGGTCGCGGCCGCACTCGCGGTCGTCGCGTTCGCCGGCTGGGGCCTCCTCGGCCGGGGGCCGCGGATCGTCGGCAGCGGCGCACCGCCCGCCGTCGCGGTGCTCCCGTTCGAGATGCTCGGGGCCGCCGACGATGCGTACCTCTCGGCCGGCGTGACCGACGAGGTGATGACGGGCCTCGCCCAGGTGCCCGGGATCCGCGTGCTCTCGCGTGCCACCATCCGCGCCTACGCCGACTCCGGCTTCGCGCCGGGCGACTACGCGGGGCGCCTCGGCGTCCGCGCCCTCGTCGAGGGGAGCGTGCAGCGCGCGGGCGGCCAGCTGCGCGTGTCGGCCCGCCTCATCGACGCCCGCGACGGCAGCGCGATGTGGTCCGAGCGCTATGACCGCGCGGTCGCCGACATCTTCCGCACGCAGCAGGAGATCAGCGCCGCGGTGGCGGGTGCCCTGTCGAGTCGGCTCGGCCTCGCGTCGGCCGGGCCACGGCTCGAGGCGGTGGCCGACGCGGAGGCGTACGACCACTTCCTCCGCGCACGCTTCGCGCTGCGGGAGCGCGGCGAGGCCGGGCTGCGCGAGGCGATGCGGCTCTACAGCGAGGCGGCGCGCCTCGACCCGGCATTCGCGCGGGCCCACGCGGGGATCGCGGAGGCGGCGGCCCTGCTGCCGATCTACGCGTCGGTGCCGCGCGCGGAGGTCGCGGACACCATCCGCGCGAGCGCCGCCCGCGCGATCGCGCGCGATTCGCTCCTCGCGGCGCCGCACGTGGCCCTCGGGCTGCTCGAGAAGGGACTCGGCAACTGGGCGGCGGGCGAGCGCGCCCTGCGCACCGCGCTGCGGCTCGACCCGCAGGACGCGAGCGCGCACCAGAACCTCGGCGAGCTGCTCTTCACGCTGGGACGATTCGACGACTCGCGCGACGCGCTCGCGCGCGCGGCGACCCTCGAGCCGACCGAACCGGCGATCGTGGCCGAGTTCGCGTATGCGCTCGCCCAGGCGGGGGCGCTGGACAGCGCCCGCCGCACGATCGGCCGCGCCGCGGCGGCCGCGCCGCGCAATCCGTACGTCGCGTACACGCAGGGCGTCATCGCCGAGGAATCGGGCGACCTCGCCGCGGCGACGCGCCACTACGGCGTGGCGGCGGACGCGGCACCGCTCCCCTTCTTCATCGGCGCGCATGCGCGGGGACTCGCGCTCGCCGGGGACGCCGCCGGGGCCGCGGCGCGCCGGCAGGCGCTCACCGCGCTCGCCCCGGCGCCCGGCGTGGCGTTCGCCGAGGTGATCGCCGGTCTCGCGGGGGACGAGCCGGACCGGCTCTTCGCCGGCCTCGGGCGCGCGATCGACGAGCGCGACCCCTTCGTGGTCCTGCTGCCGCTGCGCGTGCGCTGGTACGACCGCCTGCGACCCGACCCGCGGTTCGCCGAGCTCGCGCGCCGGCTCGGCCTGGACGAGACGAGCATCGCGCCCCTGCCCGCCCACCGGTAGCGCGGCACATCCCGAGGCTTCTGCAGCCGCGGACGGCGACACTCGCCTCCGCCGCGCGGGACGCCGATATTGCGCACGGCATGACCACTTCCGCCGACGGTCCCGACACCCTCGCCTCGCTCCGCGCGGCCCTCGGGTCGCGCTACACGCTCGAGCGCGAGGTCGGCCGCGGCGGGATGGCGCTCGTCTTCCTCGCGCACGACCGGAAGCACGACCGACAGGTCGCCGTGAAGGTCCTGCGTCCCGAGATCTCGCTCTCGCTCGGCGCCGACCGCTTCCTGCGGGAGATCGGCACCGCGGCGCGGCTCCAGCACCCGCACATCGTCCCCATCTACGACTCGGGCGACCTCGACGCGCTGCTCTACCTGGTGATGCCGTACATCGACGGCGAGTCGCTGCGCGACCGGCTCGAGCGCGAGCGGCGGCTGCCGGTGGCCGATGCGCTGCGGCTCGGCGTGGAGGTGGGCGAGGCGCTCAGCTACGCGCACAGCCGGCAGGTGGTGCACCGCGACATGAAGCCCGAGAACATCCTCCTGCAGCACGGGCACGCGTTCGTGGTGGATTTCGGCATCGCCAAGGCGATGTCGGCCGGCGCGGACGCGGCGGTCACGCTGGAGGGGATGTTCGTGGGTACGCCGGCGTACATGGCGCCGGAGCAGATGTTCGGCGACGGCACGGTCGACGAGCGCGCCGACGTGTACGGCCTCGCCACCGTCCTCTACGAGGCCCTCGAGGGCACGACGCCGTTCCATGGGCCGAGCCCCACGGCGATCATCGCGCAGAAGGCGGTCGGCACGGCCGCGCCGCCGAGCCAGCCGATGGAGCCGCTCCCCGCGCACGTGGAGCGCGCCCTGCTCCGCGCGCTCGACCGCGACCGCGAGCAGCGCCCCGCGACGATCGAGGAGTTCATCGAGTCGCTCACCAAGGCGCCGGGCGCGCGGCCGGCGCCGCGCCGGTCCGGCGCGACCTCGCTCAAGTCGATCGCCGTGCTCCCGTTCGCCAACTCGAGCGGCGACCCGGAGAACGAGTACCTCGGCGACGGCATCGCCGAGGACCTCATCCACGCCCTCTCGGCGCTGCCGCAACTGCGCGTGGTCGCGCGCACGTCGGCGTTCGCCTTCAAGGGGCGGGCCGCCGACGCCCGCACGGTCGGCGCCGACCTCGGCGTGCACGCCATCCTCTCGGGCAGCGTCCGCCGCGCGGGCGACCGCCTCCGCATCACCGCGGACCTCATCGACGTCGCGACCGGGTTCGCGCTCTGGTCGGAGCGCTTCGACCGGCAGCTCACCGACGTGTTCGCGGTGCAGGACGAGATCTCGCAGGCGATCCTCGACAAGCTCCGCGTGCGGCTGGTGGGCGAGACCTCGCGGATCGTGGCGACCCCCACCTCGAACCTCGATGCGTACGAGTCGTACCTGCGCGGCCGCTTCGAGTGGGGCCAGCGGACGCCGCTCTCCATGCAGCGCGGCCTCGAGCACCTGCAGCGCGCCGTGGCGCTCGACCCGCGCTTCGTGCTCGCGCTCACCGGGGTCGCCGACTGCCACCTCACGCTCGCCATCTACGGCCTCATCGCGCCCTCGGAGGCCATGCCGCGGGTGGAGGCGGCCGTCGCGCAGGCGCTCGCGATCGCGCCCGCCTCGGCGGAGGCGCTCACCGCGCGCGGCTCCCTCCGCGCGCTCCATCGGCATGACTGGGCCGCCGCCGAGGACGACTACCTGTCCGCGCTCGTGGAGCGCGAGCAGTACCCGGTGACCCATCAATGGTACGCGATGCACCTCCTCGCCCCGCTCGCCCGGTTCGCCGAGGCCCGGGTGCAGGTGGCGCGCGCGCGCGAGCTCGATCCGCTCTCGCCGTCGATCGCCGCCAGCGCCGGGATCCTCCGCGTCTATGAAGGGGACGCGGAGCAGGCCGCGCGCGAGCTGGCGCTGGTGATCGACCAGCACCCGGACTTCGGGCTCGCCTACCTGTTCCAGGGTCTCGCCCTCGTGGAGACCGGACGCCACGACGCGGCGCTGGCCGCCCTGCAGCGCGCGGTGCTGCTCTCCGCGGAGAGTGCGGAGACGCGGTCGGCGCTCGCCCACGCCCAGGCCCGCGCGGGCGACGTGGATGCGGCGCGGGCCGGGCTCGCCGCGCTGGAGCGCACGGCGGCGCAGCGGTACGTGTCGCCGGTGCTGCTCGCCCAGGTGTGCATCGCGCTCGACGAGCCCGAGGCGGCCCTGGCGCAGCTCGCGCGCGCCGCCGACCTCCGCGCGACCGACTTCCCGCTGGTCGCGGTGCGCCCGGGCTTCGCACCGCTGCGGACGGATCCGCGGTTCGTCGCCCTGACGGCGCCGCTGCGCGGCTGAGCGGGCCGGGGATCGCGGCCACGGCCGCGTCGGTGCTCCCCTGACGCAGGCGACCGAGTCGCTCCAGATTCCCGCAGCGCCCGCCCGGCCCGATGCCCCACGCCCCGGGCGGAGCGGCACACGAACCACCGGAGCACGACCATGTTCGGCACGACGGTCCGCGGTCGCTGGTGCATCCTCCTGCTCCCGCTCGCCGCGCCACCCGCGGCGGCCCAGGGCGACGCCTCCCTCACCGGCACCGTCCGCGACGCCGCCACCGCGCGACCGCTCGCCGGCATCTCGATCACCACGGGCTCCGGTCGCGCGACGGTCTCCGACGCCGCGGGCCGGTATCGACTGCTCGGGCTCCCGGCGGGCGAACAGCCGGTCCGCTTCCGGTGGCTCGGCTACGCGCCGCGCAACGAGACCGTCACGCTCCGCGCCGGCGAGGCACGCGTCCTCGACGTGACGCTCACCGCGAATCCCGTCCTGCTGGGGCTCGTGCGCGTGAGCGGACCGTCGCGCGTCCCCGAGCGCGTCGTCGACGCCCCGGCCGCGGTCGTCGCCGTCGAGCCGGCCCGCGTGCGCGACCTGGCCGGGAGCGGACAGGTCCCGATGCTCGTCGCGGACCTCACGGGGGCACGGGCGGCGCAGGCGGGCCTCCTCGACTTCAACCTCAACACGCGCGGCTTCAACACGCCGCTCAACCGGCGCACGCTCGTGCTCATCGACGGGCGGGACGTCTCCATCCCGATGCTGGGCAACCAGGAGTGGGCCGACCTCTCGGTGCTCGAGGACGCCACGCAGGTCGAGCTCGTGCGAGGTCCCGGCGCCGCGCTCTACGGCGCCAACGCGTTCAGCGGCGTGCTCGCCATCACCACCCCGGCCGTCCGCGAGACGCCGGGGACGCGCGTCAGCGTGACCAGCGGGGAGCTCGGCACGCTCAAGGTCGATGCGCGCCAGTCGTGGCTCTCGGGGGACCAGCGCTGGGGCGTGCGCGCGAGCGCGGGGCATCAGCAGAGCCGCACCTGGGACCGCGCCCGCACGAACCTCGGCGACCTCGAGTCGGAGTACGAGGAGGCCGCGCTCGACGTCAGCGCACCGTTCCCGGGATACGAGCTCGCCCCGCTGCGCGGCCAGGCCAAGGCGGGCGCCTTCGGGCTGCCCGGCGAGGCGAGCGGCACGCCGGAACCCGCGACCGTGCGGTTCGGCGCGCTCCGCGTGGACCGGTATCGACGCGATGGATCGGCGGTGACGCTCGAAGGTGGCCTGAGCCGCGTGGAGAACACGGTGATCACCACGGGCGCGGGCCGCTCGCAGATCGCGAACGCCGACCGGCCGTGGGTCCGCGCCGCGTGGACCGGCGAACGCTTCTCGCTCCTCGCGTACCACACCGCGCGCGACGGCGACCAGACGGCACTGGCGAGCGCCACGCAGGGGCTCGACCGCGGGGCGACGTCGCACCTCGAGGCACAGCGCCATTGGGACGTGGCGGACGCCCGGGGGCGGTGGGTGGTCGGCGCCTCGCTCCGCAACATCAGCGTCGACTCCCGCGGCACGGTGCTCGACGCGCGCGAGGATGGCCGCAACGACGGCGTCTACGCCGTGTTCCAGCAGTTCGACTGGGCGCTCTCCCCGCGGCTCAAGGCCATCGTCGGTGCGCGCATCGACGGCGGCTCGATGTTCGACCCGCAGTTCTCGCCCAAGCTCGGGCTGCTGTTCACGCCGCGGGACGACCAGGCGATCCGGCTGACGTTCAACCGCGGGTACCTGGCGCCCAGCGCGTTCCAGCGGTTCCTGCGGTTCCCCGCGGGCGCGCCGGTCGACCTCTCCGCGCTCGAGGCGGGGCTCCGCGCCTCGCCGCTCGGACCGGCGCTCGCCGGCGTCCCGAACGGCGAGCTCTTCACCGTCTCGGCTGCGGTGCCCCTCTACGCGCTCGGCAACGCCGACCTCAAGCCCGAGGTCGTCACCGGGTACGAACTCGGCTACAAGGGGCAGCTCGGCCGGCTGTTCGTGAGCGTCGACCTCTACACCAGCACCATCGTCGACTTCGCGACGAGCATCCTCCCCGGCACGAACCCCCGCTATCCGTTCTGGACCGCCCCGGTGGAGGTCCCGGAGCCGGCGCGCGCCGGGCTCGAGTCGGCCGTGCTCGGCGCGGTCGGCGGCGCGCTCTCGCGCACCGAGGACGGCGCCTCGGCGTTCGTGCTCTCGTTCGGCAACGCCGGGCGCGCGACCGAGCGCGGCGCCGAGCTCGGCCTCGGCCTGCAGGCCACCGACCGCCTCCGCCTCGACGCGAACTACACGTGGTACGACGCCGACATCGACCAGGGGCGTTTCGCACCGGGCGACACGATCCGACCGAACGCGCCGCCGCACCAGGCGAATCTCGCGGCGACGTGGCAGCGCCCCGACGGGTGGCGCCTGCGCGGCGGACTCCGGTTCACTGACGCCTACGCCGCGCGCGTCGGCACCTGGACCGGCGCGCTGCCGTCGGCGACGGCCATCGACCTGCACGCCGCGATGCCGCTCGGGACCACGATGTCGCTCGCCCTCTCGGCGACCAACCTGCTCGACCAGCGGCGCGTCCACGTGCTCGGCGGCTCCCGGATCGAACGACGGGTGCTCGCGACGCTCACCTGGCGGCGCTGACCGTGGCCGGTTCGCCGGGGTTCCCGCCGCCGTTCACCCCCTTCACCCCGGACCGCGATGCGCCGCAGATGCGCGCGGAGGACCTCGCGCGGTACCCGCACGCGTTCGAGTGGTGGTACTTCGACCTCGCGAGCGACGACGGCACCGACCTCGTCTTCATCCTGAGCCGCCAGAACGCGGTGTTCGCCACGCGCAAGGCGTCGATCTACCTCGAGTACAAGGACCCGGCGCGGCACTTCAAGCACATCGTGAATCACCCGCAGGCCGCGTTGCGCGTGACCGACGCCCAGGGGGTGCGCGAGCTCGCGCTCGGGCGCACCAGTGTCCGGATCGTCGGCGACGACGCCGCCACGCTGCGCTACGAGGTGACGATCGACCTGCCGTGGCTGCACGCGCAGCTCACCATGACGCCGGAGCATCGCGGCTTCCTGCCGACGCCGAGCGGGACCTACTTCACGCACCGCCGTGACCCCGCGCTCTACACCGCGGTCTCGTTCTCGGCACCGCTCATGCGCATCGTCGGCACGCTGACGATCGACGGCCGCCCCCGCCCGGTGCAGGGGCGCGGCTACCACGACCACCCGTGGGGGACGCAGCAGCTCTTCGAGACGCACCGCGCGTGGAACTGGGCGCGCACGGTCACACGGGCCGCGGGCGTGATGTTCGCCAAGGTCACCCCTGCCGCCGACTTCGAGGGCGCGCTCACCTTCTGCTATTCGGCGGCGCTCGGGCAGTTCGAGCCGTCGATCACCGACGCGCTCACCGTGGACGGCAGCGACTGGCGGCGGGACGGCCTGTTCGGGATCCGGTACCCGCACGCGCTCGCGGTGGCGACCCCGACGCAGCGATGGAGCGCCGCGTCGACCGGCTCTCTCCTCGACACGCCGATCTACGACCGCTGCGCCTGCACCTGGACGCCGGCCGGCGGCCCCGCCGGCCAGGGGTGGATCGAGTACTTCTCGCTCCCGCCGTGGGCGCGTTCGCTCGCGTTCCTCGGCGCGCGACTGCAGACGTTCTTCCTCCGGCCCTTCCCCTGGTGGGGCCGCTGACCTCACCGCACGCCCATGGACATCGCACCCTGGCTGGTCCTGCTCGCCGTCGTCCCGCCGTTCGCCATCTTCGCCTGGTACCTCGTGCGCGCCGGCCGCGCGAGCCGCTACCAGCTGATCACGCTCCTGGTGGCCGTCGCGTACGGCATGACGGTGGAGACGCTCGCGCTCCATACCACGCACGACTACGACTACGCGAACCTCTGGCTGATGCTCGGCTCGCGGCCGGACTGGGTGCCGTGGACGATCGGCATCTGCTGGGCGTGCATCCTCTACGTCGTGATGCGCACGTCGGACGCGCTGGGGCTCCCATGGTGGCAGCGCCCGCTCTACGACGGCGCCTCCGCGATGACCATCGACCTCATGCTCGACCCGGTGATGAGCGCGGCCCGCTTCGTGCCGAACACCGTGCTCCCCTGCATGGAGGAGCCGGGCGCGCTCGAGGGCGGGCTCCAGCTCTGGATCTGGTGCGTACCCCCGGAGTTCCCGACCCCGCTCTTCCTGACCGTGCCGGTCACCAACTTCCTCGGCTGGTTCGCCGTGATCGCCACCCTCTCGTTCACCGTGCGCCTGGGCGCGCGGCGCTGGCGCGGTGAGGAGCGCGGCCCGGCGGGGCAGGTCCTGCTGCTGCTCGGGATGGCGGCGCTCGCGATCGCGCTCGACGCGGGCGTCGGGAGGATCGGGGCGTGGGTCCACGGCGGGCCGACGACCGAGTGGCTCTCGCTCGGTGCCGTGGTCGCGCTGCCGTTCGCGCTCGTGCTGCTGCAGCGGCGCACGCTGCGGTTCGACACACCCGTCTCGCTCGGCCTGCTCGCGTGGCCGACGTACGCCTACCTGAGCTGGGGGAGCCTGTTCTTCCTGCGCCGCATCGACGCGCGCGACTGGCCGATGGCCGCGCTCCTCATGGCGGGCACCATCGCGGCCGGCGTGCTCATGCTGCTCATGCCCTCGCTGGGCGCGCTCAGGCGGCCGCGATCGCGATGAGCGGCAGGCCGTAGAGCGTCTCGCTCCCCTTCCGCCCGCGGATCGCCACCTCGGCGTGGCGCTGGAAGTCGCGGGCCGCGTCGCCGGCACGCTCCCACGTGGTCGCGTCCACGAGCACGCTCGCACCGCGATCCCGCGTGAGCGTCTGGAGCCGCGCGGCGAGGTTCGTGGTGCTGCCGATGGCGCTCCAGATGGTGCGGTCCACCGCCTCGATGTTCCCCACGAACGCGATGCCGGTCGCGACGCCGACGCCCACCGTGAGCGTGGTCGATTCGGCGCCCGCCGCGAGCTGCGGCACGGCCGCGGAGAGCTCGCGCGCGGCGCGCACCGCACTGGCCTCCTTCTCGGGCAGCGGTCGCGGCGCCCCGAACACCGCCATCATCCCGTCGCCGTTGAACTCGACCACCACGCCCCCGTGGCGGCTCACGATCGCGCTCACCGCCTCGGTGTAGCGGTTCACCGTGGAGAAGATGTCGGTCGCCTGCCGCCCGTCGGCGAACGCGGTGTAGCCGCGGATGTCCACGAAGAGCACCGAGACCTCGCGCTCGCCCGTCTCGAGGTCGTCGCCGAGCGCGATCGCCTCGGCCACCGCCCCCGGCACGTAGCGCCGCATGCGGGCCTGCATCGCCTGCGCCCGCTCGAGGAGCTCGCTCTCGTCGAACCGGAGCATGTGGCTCGACGCGGTCTTGGCGAGCGAGGTGAGGAGCGTGAGGTCGGTGGCGGTGAAGATGTCGCCCGAGCGCTTCTCGCCGAGCAGCAGGAAGGCCTCGAGGGCACGGCCGCGATGGATGGGGATCACCACCTGCGCCCCCAGCCCGGCGAGGAGCGCCCGCCCCTCCGCACCCGGACCGGTCGTGCGGCCGTCGACCTTGGTCGCCCCGGCGAGCGCGTCGATCCACGCCACCAGCGGCGTCCGCGCGGGGAGCGCGCCGGCGACCGCGTCGCCCGACGCGTACACGGGCACGAACGCCTCGCCGGTGGAGAGGAAGATCACGCAGCTCGCCGGCCGGAGGTTCGTGGTGAGGGTGTCCCCCATGAGTGACCACATCTCGTCGGCGCGCCGCACGGCCGCGAACCGCTCCGGGAGCTCGCGCATGACCTGCTCCAGCGCGAACCGTTCCTTGAAGAAGAGCCGCTCCACGTACGGCCGCAGCCGGCGTTCGGCGAAGATCACCACGCCGGCGAGCACGATCGTCATCACCGTGCGCCCGGTCGCGGGATCGAGGCCGAGGCGCACGCCGAGCGCCTCCGAGAGCGCCGGCACCACCGCGAAGCCGGCGCCGAGCACCACCACCGCGAGCAGGTTGTAGGAGACCGTCGCGCCGAGGATGCGGTCGACGTCGAACAGGTCCGACCGCAGCATCGCGATGATGAGCGATGCCGGGAAGAGCAGCGTGGCGATCGCCGTCACGAGCGTCGCCCAGGCGGGCGTCGCCTCGGTGATCGTGACCGAGCGCGTCCCGAGCGCGACGATCGCCACGAGGAGCACCGCGATGTAGTTCAGGTACACCACCCACTTCACCTGCCGCCGGCCCGCCGGGCTGCTCGCGCGGTAGTTCAGCGTGTAGATGGTGATCTGCGCGACGATCCACAGCAGGGAGAACGGCTGGCCGTACCGCTGTCCCACCTCGGTCGTGAACGGCATGCCGTACACGATCGACATCCAGAGCATCCCGAGCGGCAGGAAGAGCCAGGGCCAGCGGCGATGCCGGCCATGCAACCGTCCGGCCTCGTCGGGGAACCCCAGCGACTGGAAGATGAACGCCACCGGGGCGAACAGCGCCGTGATGGCCGAGAGCGCGACGACCCAGGCGAACAGCCAGGCCGGGGCCATCGAGTTCGACATGAACATCGTGGCGTAGGTCGCCATCCCGACGAAGAGGGCGGAGGCGCCGGGCGTCGGCCGCGCGCGGCCGAGGATCACGATCGCCGCGATCGCGTTGGCCAGCGAGGTGACGAACGTCTGCAGCGCGCGCGGGGGGACCTCGGTGCGCCGGCTCACCGAGACGGTCATCCGGGCGCCGCCTCGCTCGATCTCCACCGCGAGCGGCGCCATGCGCCCCCACCAGGCCCCGTGCCACACCTGCGACTGCCGGAACTGCCCCGCACCCTCGAGGTCCGTCTCGCCGAAGCGGATGAGGCGGTCCCCCACCGCGAACGGCCCCCGCCCGGCCGCGCTCGAGTCCGTGAACGCGAGCACCGTGGGATATCCCTCGCCGCCGAACGGCCGCACGAACAGGTCGGGCGGGCGGTGCGTGCGGATCTCGTGGAGGCGCAGCAGGGCGCAGGCACACCAGAGGGCGATGAAGCCCGTGAGCACCGCACGCTTGTGGCGCTGCAGGAACTGGTGCATCCGGTCGCGGTTGGCGGATGTGGGGAGGGCCCGCGGACGCTAAGATAGTGCGGCCGCCGTGCCCCCGCCCTTCCCGACCGGACGCCCCATGCGCACGCTCGACCCTCGTCGTGACATCCGTGACCTCCTCTGGATGGTCGCGATCATCGGCCTCCCCGCGGTGTGCACGCTCGCGACGATCCGCACCCGGCCCGAGCACGCGCGGTCGCATCCGGACCCGTCGCCGTACGGCTACACGGTGAGCCTCCTGCTCTTCCTCTTCCCCGTGGTCGTGCTCAGCGTGATCCACCTCCAGCGCCACAAGCCCAACGTGCATCGCCGCGCCCTGGTCTGGGCCGCGGGCGCGATCGCGTCCATCGGGTTCGTGCTCGACACGGTCTTCGGGCACGCGTTCTTCACGTTCAGGAATGCGGGTGCCACGCTCGGCATCCGGCTCCCGGCCTGGGACTGGAGCACGTCGAGCTGGGCCCCGGGGTACCTGCCCGTCGAGGAGTTCGCGTTCTACGTCCTCGGCGCGCTCTTCACCATCGCCGTCTACCTGTGGGCCAACGACGAGTGGCTGGCGGACTACGACCCCGACGCCCGCCGCGACCTCGCGCGCGCGGTCCCCAAGCTCGTGCATGTCAGCTGGGGCGCCCTCGGCACCTGGCTCGCACTCCTCGCGCTCGGGTTCGCCATCAAGCGCCTCGGGCCGCATCCGCAGGGCTTCGCCGGCTACTACCTGTTCGTGATGACGCTCGGCTTCCTGCCGACCTTCCTGTTCCTGCGCGCCACGCGCGCCTTCGTGAACTGGCGCGCCTTCGGCTTCGCGTTCGGCATCCTCCTCCTCGTCAGCCTCCTCTGGGAGGCCACGCTCGGCGTCCCGTACGACTGGTGGAACTACAAGGACGACCAGATGCTCGGCATCCGCGTGCTCGCGTGGAGCGACCTCCCGGTCGAGGCGGTGCTGCTCTGGCTCGTGATCGCGTGGGACTGCATCATCGCGTTCGAGATCTTCCGGATCTTCTTCCACATGGACCGCACGGTGCGCGGCGCGCTGCTCGGGCAGCGGGCCGGCGGCGCCTGAGGCCGCCGCCGTGCCCCCGTCGTCCGACTTCCTCCCCCGCTCCATGCGCGCGCTTCGCCTTGAGTCCGTCGGCCACCCCCTCGTGCTCGTGGACCTCCCCACGCCCACCGTGGGTCCGGGCGAGGTGCTGGTGCGCGTCCGCGCCGCCGGCATCTGCCACTCCGACGCGCACTACCGGGCCGGGCGCTCCGCGTCGCTCCGCGCCCCGCTCACGCTCGGGCACGAGGTGGCCGGCGAGATCGCCGCGCTCGGCGCGGGCGTCACCACCCATCGCGAGGGGGATCGCGTCTGCCTCCACTATCTCGTCACCTGCGGCCGCTGCGCGTCCTGCGTGGCGGGGCGCGAGCAATGGTGCGAGACCGGGCAGATGATCGGGCACCATCGCGACGGCGGGCATGCGGAGTACATCGTGGTGCCCGCGCGCAACGCCGTCACCCTGCCGGAGGAGATCCCGTTCGCGCACGGCGCGGCCCTCATGTGCTCGAGCGCGACGTCGCTCCATGCGCTGCGCCGCGGGCGGCTCGCGCCCGGCGAGACGGTCGCGGTGATCGGCATCGGCGGGCTCGGGATCTCGGCCGTGCAGCTCGCCAAGGCGCTCGGGGCGCTCGACGTGTTCGCGGTGGACGTCGACGCGGCGAAGCTCGCGGCGGCGGCGCGCCACGGGGCGATCCCGATCCAGGCGCGGCCGCCGGAGCGCGCCGACCCGCCGGCCCACGCTGCGGGCGATGCCGCCGCCGACGAGGCCGTCGCGCGCGTGCGCGCCGCGACGGGCGGGCGCGGGGTCGACCTCGCCGTGGAGGTCGTGGGCGCGCCCGCGACGATGCGGCAGGCGCTCCGCATGTGCGCGGTGCATGGCCGCGCGGTCATCGCGGGGCTCTCGCGCGAACCCATGGCGGTGGATTCCTACCGCGAGCTGCTCGGCCTCGAGACCGAGCTGATCGGCTCGAACGACCACTTGCTCGCCGAGCTCCCGCTGCTGCTCGAGCTCGCGCGCCGCCGCGCGCTCGACCTCACCGACGTGGTGGTGCGCACGGTGCCGCTCGAGGCGGCCGCCGTGAATGGCGTGCTCGACGCCCTGGAGGCGTTCCGGGCGCCGCTGCGGACGGTGATCCTGCCCTGAACGGCGCCCGGCGGCCCGCGCGACCTAGCTGGCCCGGCGGGGCCCCTCGCGCCGCATCGACGCACGTCGGTCCATCGTCCGCCGTTCTCCCACGCGACGCTCCATGACGCGCCGGTCCGGCTCCGGCCGCTCGCTGCGCCGGCGCTCCGCGATGCGCCGGTCGTCGCAGCGGCGGTCCATGATGCGCCGCCCCCCGTACCGGAGCTCGAGCTCGCGCCGGTCGCCCTCGTGGCGACGCTCCGTCGATCGACGCTCCAGGCGTCCGGCGTCCATCAGCGCACCGGCCAGGGCGTCCCCTGGTCCCTCTTGGTCACGGGGCGGATCCCCTTGTGGACGAATCGCTGCACGCGCTTCCCCTCGTAGGTCTCGGTGGTGAAGATGTTGCCCTTGGAGTCGGTCGCGATGGAGTGCACCGCGAAGAACTGCCCGGGCTGCCGGCCGCCATCGCCGAACATGGTGAGGATCTCCAGCGACTGCCGGTCCATCACGTACACCCGCTCGTTCTTGCCGTCCGCGAGGTAG
>CAZPJF010000048.1:0-14130 GCA_964586095.1 uncultured Gemmatimonas sp.
GAGCAGTGAGCGGGCGTCCCCGCGGCGCGGCGGTCCCATCTGGCAGTCGCGGCAGTTGCTCGCGGCCGCGGCATCGGTCCTCATCGTGGCGTCCGTCGCCATCCCCTTCCTCGGCCGTCGCGGCGAGGAGGGCGGCGGGCCGCCGGTGCGCGATACCGTCGTGGCGTCGGTGGGCGCGTCCGCGGTCACGGTGGGCGAGCCGATCTCGGATCTCAGCACCGACGACCTGTCGCTCCTGCTCGACGAGCTCGAGCAGGTCGAGGCGACCATCGCGATCGAGCCGGCCGCGGTGCGGCAGCCCATCGTCGACTCCCCGGAGGGACTCTGATGCGTGCCCTGTGCCTGCGGGTACTGGTGGTGCTGCTCGCGTTCGCCGGGGCGCCGGCGGGCGCACAGGCCCAGGACGTGGTGCCGCCGCCTCCGCCGATCGACCGCGACTCGCTCGAGGCGCGCGTCCGGCAGCGGATGGCGAGCGTGATCCAGCGGCAGGTGGGTCTCACGAACGACCAGATGCGCCAGCTCAACGCGACGAACCGACGCTTCGAGGGCCAGCGGCGCGACCTCGTCATGCGCGAGCGCGAGATCCGCATGGGGCTGCGCGACGAGATCGAGTCGGGGGACACCACCCGGCAGGCGCAGGTCGGGCGGCTGCTCGACCAGATGCTGCAGCTGCAGCGCCAGCGGCTCGAGCTCGTGGAGGCGGAACAGAAGGAGCTCGCGACGTTCATGTCGCCGCTGCAGCGCGCCCGCTACTACGGGCTGGAGGAGCAGATCCGCCGGCGCGTGATCGAGATGCGGGAGCAGGGGATGCGCAACGCGCCCGGGGGGCGGCGGCCGGGTGGAGTGGCGCCGGGGGCGCGGCCCGGTGCGGGCGCGCCTAGGGGAGGAGTTCGTCGACCAGGCGCTGGAGCAGCCTGACCCCGAACGGCTTCTGCAGGTAGCGGAGGTGCGGGTCCGCCGGCAGCGCGGTCCCCTGGTCGCTCTCGGCGTAGCCGCTCGCGATGATCACGGGGAGTGACGGCCGGCGGTCGCGCAGCCGCATGAGCACCTCGGCGCCGCCGAGCCCCGGCATGGTCATGTCGAGGACCACCAGGTCGACGGCGTCGACCGCCTCCGCGAAGCGCGCGAGGCCCTCCACGCCGTCGGCCGCCTCGATGACCTCCAGCCCGCGCTGCTCGAGGGCGCGCCGCGTCACGCGGCGGAGCGCCTCCTCGTCGTCGATCACGAGCACGAGGCCCCGGCGTTCGGCCACCGCCGCCCGGCCGGCGTCGCGCGCGTCGCGCGCCGGGGCCTTCGCCGCCGGCAGGTAGACGTCGAACCGCGAGCCCCGCCCGAGCGTGCTCTCGAGCACGAGCGCGCCACCGGCGGACCGGATGATCCCCTGCACGGCGCTGAGCCCCAGCCCGCGGCCCGACCGCTTGGTGGAGTAGAACGGCTCGAAGAGCCGGCGCTTCACCTCGTCGGACATCCCTTCGCCGTCGTCCTCCACGCGGAGGCGGATCCACCGCATGGTGGGATCGAGCCCGGGCGCGGCCGGATCGTCGGCGACGGTGACGCGCGCCGCCGAGAGCGAGACCGTCCCCACGCGGTCGCCGATCGCCTCGGCGGCGTTCGTCAGCAGGTTCAGCACCACCTGCGAGAGCTGCGCCGAGTCGATCTCGATCCAGAGCGGTGCGGGCATCTCGGCGACCGCGAACTCCACCTTCTTGGACTGCGCGGCCTTCACGAGGGCGAGCACGTCCCCCAGGAGCGGCCGCACGTCGATGACCTCGCGGCGCAGGCTCGCCTTGCCCGCGTAGGCCAGCATCTGGCGCGTGAGGTCGGAGGCGCGGCGGGCCGCGGCGGCGATCTGTTCCAGCGCATGCCGGACCTCCTCCGGGTCGTCGAGCGCGCCGAGCGCGAGGTCGGCGTTGCCGAGCACCGCGCCCATGATGTTGTTGAAGTCGTGCGCGATGCCGCCGGCCATGATGCCGAGGCTCTCGAGCTTCTGCGCCTGCTGGACGGAGGCGTCATGCTGGCGCCGCTCCTCCTCGGCGCGCGCGCGCGCCGTGAGGTCGGCCGCGAGGAGGCCGAAGGCGTAGGTCGCGCCGGCGGCGTCGCGGAGGGGGAAGAGCGTCACCTGCCAGAGGTGCGATTCGCCCCCCGCCTCGAGCGGCAGCTCGCGCACGACCGGGCGGTCCTCCGCCGCGAGCGCGGCGAACGAGTCGCGGAGCGCCGCGGTGGCGGACGGGGGGATGAGCGCCAGCAGCGGCCGCCCCACCGCCGTGCCGCGGGGCACGTCGAGCAGCACCTCCAGCTGCGCGTTCGCCAGGCGGATCGTGAGGTCCCGGTCCAGCACCGCGACCAGCGCGGTGGTGTTGTCGGCGAGGTCCTGCAGCATCGACCGGCTCGCGCGCGCCTCGGCGAGTGCGGCGCGGGTCGTCTCCACCTGCGCCCGGAGCTCGCCGTAGACGCCCTGCAGCTGCGCGGTCATCGAGTTGAACGACCGGGAGAGCCGTCCGATCTCGTCGGGGGCGCCCTCGGGCGCGCGATGCGCGAAGTCGCCGGTCGCGACCCGCTCGGCGGCGTCCGTGAGGGCGAGGATGGGCCGCGTCGCCCGGCGGGTGACGATCACCACGCCGAGGGTGAGGAGGCCGGCCGCGACGAGCCCCACGATGAAGGAGCGGATGAGGAGGCTGCGGGCGGGCGCGAACGCCGCGGCCCGGGGTGTCTCGACGAGCAGCGCCAGCTCCTGGTCCGCGATCCAGCGCCAGACGCCGACGACGGGGCGCCCGGCGTAGTCGAGGTACTCGCCGGCCCCCGAGCTGCCCGCCAGCGCCGAGTCGATGCCGATGCTGTGCACGCCGCGCCGATACTCCGACGACCCGAAGCGCTCGGCCGACACGAACTGGGCGTACCGGTCGACGAGGTAGATGTCGATCGGCAGTTCGCCCGTGACGTCGAGGAGGACCGCCTCGAGGTCGGCGAGGTCGAGGTGCGCCGCCAGCACGGCCTGCGCGGTGCCGCGGTCGTCCCGCACCGGGGTCGACACCGTGAGGGTGGGGCGGCCGTCGGCGCTCGACGCATACAGGCGCTGCGTGAACGTCGAGTCACGCCCGCGGGCGAAGTACAGCTCCTCCACGGCGAAGGTGTCGAGCGTGGTGCTGTCGGTGGAGAACAGGACGCGGCCGCCGGGGACCGCGACCAGGCGGAGCTCCGCGGCGGCCACGACGTCGCCGGGCACATCGCCGAGCACGAGCCGGGTGGTGGCGGCGGCCTCGCTGGCGAGGCGGCCGTCCGGGCGTCGTTGCCCGGCGGACCGTCGCAGGGCGGGGAGCCGGGCGAGGTACTCCAGGGCCGCGCGCTGCCGCCCCACCCAGAACGTCAGGTCCTGCGCGTCGGACTCCGCGATGGCCGTGAGCCGGTCCAGCGTGCGCCGGCGCAGTGCGCGCTCCGCGCTCACGAAGGAGACCGTCGTCGCCAGCACGAGCGTGGTGACGGAGAGCGTGAGGAACGCCGCCGAGAGGCGCGCCGGCAGGCTGCGCCGGAGCAGGCCGGCGAGGGGGGTCATCCCGGCGGGAGGTCGAGGAACCGCACGGCGGAGCGGCCGCGCTGGAACTCCAGGATCACGCCGCCGCGCACGGGGTCGCCCGTGCCCTGGAACACGAACCGCGCGCTGGCCCCCTCGTAGGGCCCGAAGGCGCGCAGGGAGTCGGTGAGCGCGCCGCTCGCGAGCGACCCCGCGCGGTGCGCCGTCGCCGCCAGCAGGTGGACCGCGTCGTAGGTCGCGGCGGCGGTCGTGCGCGGGGGATGCTGGTAGCGCGCCTCGTAGGCCGCGATGAACGCCTTCGCCGCCGCGCGCGGCGACGTGCGGTCCCAGTTGGCGACGATCACCGCGCCGTACGCGGAGTCGATCTGCGAGAGTCCCACCGGATCCCAGGTGTCGGTGCCGAGGAACCGTCCGCGGAACCCGAGCTCGCGCGCCTGTCGCACCTGGATCGAGTCGTGGACCGAGTAGTTGGGGAGGAGCAGGGCGTCGGGCCGGTTCGCCAGCGCGCGGCGCAGCTGCGGCCGGAAATCCTCGGCGGCGTCGGAGGTGAAGGTCTCCTCGCTCACCACGCGGCCGCCCTGCGCCTCGAACACCTCCCGGAAGAGCTTCGAGATGTCGCGGCCGTACGGATTCGCGGCGTCGAAGAGCATCGCCGCGCGCCGCAGGCCCAGCGAGTCGTAGGCGTAGCGCGCGAGCAGCTGCCCCTGGTAGGCGTCGACGAACGCGAGGCGCGTGACGAAGCGCCGGCCGGTGGTGACCGCCGGATTGGAGGCCATCGGCGAGATGAGGGGCACGCCGGCGCCCTCGGCCACCTGTGCGGCGGCGAGCGCCCGCGAGGAGATCTGCGGCCCGACGATCGCGTGGACGCTGTCGAGGTTGATCAGGCCGCGCGCGGCCGCGGCCGCGGCGTCCGGACGAGGCGCGATGCCGCGCTCCACGAGCACGAGGCGATACCTGACGCCCCCGATGTCGACGCCGCCGGCGGCGTTGATCTCGTCGACGGCGAGCCGGGCGCCTTCCTGGGCCGGGATCCCCGAGGCGATCCCGACCGACCCCTCGAGCACGCCGATCAGTCCGATCCGGAACTCGCGCGGGGCGCGCTCGGCGCAGGCCGCGTGGGCGAGGAGTGCGACGACGAGCCCGGCCGCACGCAGCGCGCGCGGGAGGCGAAGAGGCGGGAGTGGGGTGGACTGCACCGTGGTAGTATCGGCAGGCCGCCGTGAATCCGCACGCCTGCAGCGGGCGCGCCGCGGGGGTTAACTTTGCCCCGCGCGCCCGGATGGCGGAACTGGCAGACGCAGGGGACTCAAAATCCCCCGACCGCAAGGTCTTGTGGGTTCGATCCCCACTCCGGGCACTGCAGGCGCCTCACCGGTCGGACGGCTTGGGCGGGTCGAAGATCAGGTCCGCCGCCAGCCAGACCGTGCGGGTGAAGGGATACGTGACGAGGGGCGATGCGATCATCGCCGCCGCGGCGACCTTCTCCACCGCCCCCCACGGGACCGCCGGCCAGACGGCGACCAGCCATGTCCCGAGGATCGCCGCGAACAGCAGCTCGGCCAGGATCAGGTTCACCAGGTAGGCGCCGACGAAGTGGTCCGGCGTCCCCCGGTCGAGCTTGAGCCCGCACTGCGGGCACCGCGGCATGAGGCGCAGCCAGTGCCGGAAGAGCCCACGGCCCCCGCAATCGGGGCAGCGCAGCGTGAGGGCGCGCGCGATCCGCTCGGAGGGGGCAGGCATGCTGGTGGGCGCGGCCATGGCCGCAAGCTACATTCGTCCCCGTCCCCGCTGTAGCGTCGAATCCCCCACACGCACCATGGTCCCATGAGCGCCAGCCGCCCCGTCGTCGGCGTGACGCGCCGGCTGCCCGCCGCCGTCGAGGTCGCGCTCCGCCAGCGCTTCGAGGTCCGGCAGCATGAGGGGACGCAGCCCCTCGAGGCCACCGCGCTCATCGAGCTGCTGCGCGAGTGCGATGCCCTCCTGCCCACGGTCACGGACGCCCTCGATGCGGCGGTGATCGGCGCGGCGGGGGCGCGCTGCCGGATCCTCGCCAACTTCGGGGTGGGGGTGAACCACATCGACGTGGCCGCGGCCACGCGCGCAGGGATGGTCGTCACCAACACGCCGGATGTGCTCACCGACGACACGGCGGACCTCGCCCTCGGGCTGATGCTCGCGGTGCTCCGCCGCATGGGCGAGGGCGAGCGCGCCGTGCGCGCGGGGGCGTGGATGGGGTGGCATCCCACGCAGTTCCTCGGCCGGCGGCTCTCGGGCAAGACGCTCGGCATCGTCGGCCTCGGCCGCATCGGGCGCGCCGTGGCGCGGCGCGCCGAGCAGGGGTTCGGGATGCGCGTGCTGGCGTGGAGCCGCTCCAAGCGGCGGGGGTCCGAGGCCGGCACGAGGATCGAGCGGGTGAGCCGCCTGGAGCAGCTGCTCGAGGCGAGCGACGTGGTGAGCGTGCACTGTCCGCTCGTCCCCACGACCTTCCACCTGATCGGCGCGCCGCAGTTCCGGCAGATGCGCCGGGAGGCGGTGCTGATCAACACGGCGCGCGGGCCGGTGGTCGACGAGGCGGCGCTGGTGGAGGCGCTCGAGTCGGAGATGATCGCGGGCGCGGGCCTCGACGTGTACGAGGACGAACCGCAGGTCCACCCCGGCCTGCTCGGCCGGGACGATGTGGTCCTGCTCCCGCACCTGGGCAGCGCGACCGTGGAGACGCGCGTCGCCATGGGGATGCGCGCGGTGGACAACCTCGACGCGCACTTCGCCGGCCAGGACCCGCCGGACCGCGTGAACTGACGCGGCGATGACGCGCGCCGCGCACCGTCTCCGCTTGCTCGGCCGCGTGGCGCATCCCTAGCTTTCGCGCAGTCCAACAAACCCCCACATCGCGATGACCACATACAAGCACGCGCGCGTTGCCGCCAAGGGGGAGCGCATCGAGGCCTCCGCCGGCGTCTTCCGGGTTCCCGACCAGCCGATCATCCCGTTCATCGAGGGGGACGGCACCGGGCCCGACATCTGGCGGGCCAGCGTGCGGGTGTTCGATGCGGCGGTGGAGCGCGCGTACGGCGGCAAGCGGCGGATTCACTGGATGGAGATCCTGGCCGGCGAGAAGGCGCATGCCACGACCGGGGAGTGGATGCCGGCCGAGTCGCTCGAGGCGGTGCGGGAGTTCAAGGTGGCGATCAAGGGCCCCCTGACGACGCCCGTCGGCGGCGGCATCCGCTCGCTGAACGTGGCCCTGCGGCAGGAGCTCGACCTCTACGCCTGCATCCGCCCCGTGCGGTACTTCGAGGGCGTCGGCGCGCCGGTGAAGCATCCGGGCAAGGTCGACATGGTGATCTTCCGCGAGAACATCGAGGACGTCTACTCGGGCATCGAGTTCAAGGCCGGCACCCCGGAGGCGGAGAAGCTCCGCGAGTTCATCCAGAAGGAGTTCGGGAAGAAGATCCGCCCGCAGTCGGCGATCGGCATCAAGCCCATGTCGGCCTTCGGTTCCAAGCGGCTGATCGAGATGGCGATCCGCTACGCCATCAAGCACCATCGCCCGTCGGTGACGATGATGCACAAGGGCAACATCATGAAGTTCACCGAGGGCGGCTTCCGCGACTGGGGGTACGAGCTCGCCAAGGAGAAGTTCGCGACGCAGGTGGTGGCGGAGGCGGACCTCGGGCAGGCGGGCGCGGGGGCGCGCGCCGACGCGGTCATCCTCAAGGACCGCATCGCGGACTCGATGTTCCAGCAGATCCTGCTGCGCCCCGAGGAGTACTCGGTGGTCGCGACGCCCAACCTGAACGGCGACTACATCTCGGATGCGCTCGCGGCCGAGGTCGGCGGCCTCGGCATCGCGCCCGGCGGCAACGTGGGGGACGAGGCGGCGGTGTTCGAGGCGACGCACGGCACCGCGCCCAAGTACGCGGGCCTCGACAAGATCAACCCCGGGTCGGTGATCCTCTCCGGCGTGATGATGTTCGAGCATATGGGGTGGGACGACGCGGGCAAGTTGGTCATCCGCGGCCTCGAGCGCGCCATCGCCGCCAAGACGGTCACGTACGACCTCGCGCGCCAGATGCCGGGCGCCACCGAGGTCTCCACGTCGGCCTTCGGCGACGCGATCATCAAGGGGATGGCCTGATGTCGCTCGCCTTCGACCTGCGCGCCGGGGACGTCGCGCGCGTCGCGACGCCGCTGCTCGCCATCGCGCTGCCGGCGGAGCCCACCCTGCCGCGCGCGCTCGCCGCCCTCGACGCGCGCTACGACGGTGCGTTGTCGCGCGCGATCCGTCGAAAGGACTTCCAGGGGGCCAAGGACGAGACGCTGCTCCTCTTCGCGCGCGGCGCGGGGCCGGAGCGCGTGCTGCTGGTCGGCATGGGTACACTCGAGCGCGTGAAGGGCGTGACGCGCGCCGCCGCGCTCGCCGGCCGCCGCGGCCACGCGCTCGGCGTGGGGCGCATGGCGTTCTGGGCCCACGGGCTCGAGGGCGCCGAACTCGAGGGCGCGGTGGCCGGGCTCTCGCTGGGCAGCTGGGAGTTCAAGGAGCTCCACGCGCCGGCGCCGGCAGCGAAGCGCCGCAAGGCGCTCGCGGCGGCGACGCTCTGCGTGGCCAACGCCCGCGCGGCGCGGCCGGCGCTGGCCGCCGGCGCGGCCGTGGCCGAGGGGCAGCGGCTCGCGCGTCGCCTCGCGATGCTGCCGGGCAACATCTGCACGCCCGAGTACCTGGCGCGGACGGCGCGCGACATCGCCAAGCGCCACCGCCTCACCGTCAAGGTGTTCGGCCGACGCGAGATGACGCGCATGCGCATGGGTTCGTTCCTCGCCGTGGCGCAGGCGACCACGCAGGACCCCAAGCTCATCGTGCTCGAGTACCGGGGCGGGCGGCGCGGCGAGGCGCCCGTCGCGCTCGTGGGCAAGGGGCTCTGCTTCGACTCGGGCGGCATCTCCATCAAGCCGGCGGCGTCGATGGAGCTCATGAAGTTCGACATGTCCGGTGCGGCCGGCGTGCTCGGGGCCATGGAGGCGATCGCGCGGATGCGGCTCCGCATCAACGTGGTGGGGCTCGTCGGCTCCACCACCAACATGCTCGGCGGCGAGGCGATGAAGCCCGGCGACGTGGTCCGCGCCAGCAACGGCAAGACGATCGAGATCCAGAACACGGACGCCGAGGGGCGCCTCGTCCTCGCCGACGTGCTCACCTACGCGCAGCGCTACAGGCCGCAGGCGGTGGTCGATGCCGCGACGCTCACCGGGGCGTGCGTGGTGGCGCTCGGGCACGTGACCATGGCGGTGCTCGGCAACGACCAGGGCGTGATCGACGAGGTGCTGGCCGCGAACCGGCGGGCGCAGGAGCCCGGATGGCAACTCCCGATGTCGGAGGAGTACAAGGAACTGCTCAAGTCCGATGTGGCCGACATGCGGAACATCGGCGGGCGCGGGGCGGGGACGATCACCGCCGCGCTCTTCCTGGCCGAGTTCGCCGAGGGGATGCCGTGGGTGCACCTGGATGTGGCGGGGACCGCGTACAGCGAGACCGACCTGGTGGTGATGCCCAAGGGCCCGACCGGGACGCCGGTGCGGACCTTCGTGGAGTTCGTGCGCGGGAGAGCGCGCTGAGGCTCGTCCGCACGCGCGTCGCGGCGGGGCTGCTCGCGCTCGCCCCGCTCGCGGCGGCGGCCCAGCAGCCCAAAGAACCGCCCCGGCCCACCGGTCCGCCGCCCGCGGTGCCGATGCCCGCGACGCGCGTCGACTCGGCCGGCCGGCCCGTGGCCACCGACCGCACGCCGCGCGATACGGTGAAGGCGCCGCTCGCGGTCGCCATGCGCCCCGTGCTCCCCGAGATCCGCGGCGCGCGCACCATCTGGGATCGCGAGGCGCTCTTCGCCGCCGGCGCGCTCACGCTCCCCGAGCTGATCGCCCAGGTGCCGGGCGCGGCGCTCTTCAACGCGGGCTTCATCGCGGCGCCGACGGTGACGTCGTGGTACGGCGAGCCCGGCCGGATCCGCGTGGTCCTCGACGGCGTCGAGCTCGACGCCCTCGACTGGCGCGAGGGCGGCGTGGCCGACCTCGCGACGATCCAGCTCTGGTCCCTGGAGGAAGTCGCCGTGGAGCGCGCGGCCGGCGAGCTGCGCGTCTTCCTGCGGTCCTGGCGCGTGGAGCGCACCACGGCGCAGACCCGCACCGACGTGTCGACGGGGTCGGACAACACGAACCTGTACCGCGGCTTCTACGGCAAGCGGATGCAGAATGGGGGCGTGCTGCAGCTCGCCGCCCAGCAGTTCTCCACCACGAGCGTGCGCACCGCCGGCGATGGCGATGCGCTCGCCGCGTTCGGCCGCGTGGGATTCGCTCGCGGGCGGCTCACCGTCGACGCGGTCGCCACGCGGTTCGGTCGCAACCGCTCGCCCACCTACCGGTTCATCGTGAGCGGCCCGCGCGACGATGACGCGATCGGTGCGTTCGAGGGGAACGACGCGGTCGGCTACCTCCGCGCCGCGTGGGGGCACGCGGACAGCGCGGGCTTCTGGGCCCAGGCGCTCTGGTCCAGCCAGCGGCATCGCGAGACGGGTGGCATCGCCGAGGGGTCGGAGGCCGACACGAGCGACACGATCGACACGGACAGCTCGCGGTCGGTCACGCAGTACGCGCTCACGGCCGGCGTCACGCGCTGGGGCGCGCGGCTCTCGGCGACGGCGCGCTACCGCGTGCACGGCGCCGCCGGGCCCCGCTTCGCGCCCTCGGTGCGCGCGGCGTGGGAGCGGCAGTGGTTCGCGCTGAGCGCCACCGCGGAGGAGCGCGGGCCCGACTCGACGCGCCGGCTCGACGCGCTCGCCGCGCTGCGTCCCTTCCCCTGGCTGCACGTGGGGCTCGCGCACTCCATCCACACGCCCGAGGACGCCGCCCTCGATGGCCCCACGCGCACGACCTCGCGCGCCGAGCTGGCCGCGCGCGTGTACGGCCGGTGGATCAGCGTCGGCGCGGTCCAGCGCTCGGCCTCCCGGGTGCGCGGCATGCCGGTCTTCGACTCGCTCTTCGTCCCGGTCGACATCGCCGCGTCGAGCGGGCTCGAGGCCTCGCTCGGTGGCCCGCTCTGGGGGCCCTTCTCGCTCCACTGGCGGGGCACGCAGTGGGCCGAGGAGGCGCTCTACCGCCCGCGGACGGAGTCGCACGGCGAGGTGCGGTTCGCCTCGGACTTCAAGCGGCAGATCCGGCGCGGCACCTTCGCGATGGTCGCCGGCCTCACGCACGACTGGCGCGGCACGGTGCTCATGCCCAACGGCGCCGGGGCCCCCCAGGAGGCGCTCGGCGCCGGGTTCGTGGGCGGCTACGTGGAGATGCGGCTGGGGACGGCGCGGATCTTCTGGTACAACCGCAATGCGACGGGGAAGGTGTACGAGACGGTGCCGGGCTATCTGATGCCGCGGCTGGTGCAGCTATACGGGGTGCGGTGGGAGTTCTGGAACTAGGCAGAAGGCAGAAGGCAGAAGGCAGAAGGCGGAAGGCAGAGGGCAGAAGGCGGAAGGCAGCTGGTGGCGGGCGGTCGGGGGAGCTTGCCCAAGTGTCGGTGCCAGCGTAACTTATCTGGCTCCAATGATTCGCAGCATGACCGGATTCGGGGCGGCCGAAGGGCCCGTGGGCGGCGCGCGCGTGAGCGTGGAGCTGCGCTCCGTCAACCATCGATTCTTCAATCCGAGCCTCAAGCTGCCCACCGCGCTCTCGCAGTGGGAGGGCGAGGTGCGCGAGGCGCTGCGGCAACGGATCGCGCGGGGGCACCTCACGCTCTTCGCGCGGGTCGAGCGGGAGGAGGAGGCGCCGGCGGCGGTCGACGAGGCGCGGTTCGGGCAGTACGCGGCGGAGCTCAAGCGCCTCCAGCAGGCGCACGGCCTCGCGGGCGAGGTCGACGTGGGGACCATCCTGCGCATGCCGGACGTGCTCCGGCTGGCGCGCGAGGACGACGGGCTCGCCGAGGGGTCGGCGGCCGAGCTGGTCGCCGTGGTCGACGCGGCTGCGCGGAACCTGCAGGCGATGCGGGAACAGGAGGGGGCGCGGCTCGCGACGGTGATCGCGGACCGGCTCACCCTCATCGAGGGGGCGGTGCGGCGCATCGCGGCGCGGGCCCCCGAGCGGATGGAGGCGCAGCGCACGCGCCTCCGCGAGAACGTGGAACGGCTCGCGGGCGGCGTGGCGGTGGACCCGCAGCGGCTCGCGATGGAGATCGCGATCCTCGCCGACAAGCTCGACGTGGGGGAGGAGATGGACCGGTTCGCGTCGCACATCGCCGCGTTCCGCGAGACGCTCAGGGCGACGGACGCGGAACCGGTGGGGAAGCGGCTCGGGTTCCTGCTGCAGGAGCTGTTGCGGGAGGCGAACACGACCGGCAGCAAGGCGAATGACGCCGCGATGCTGCAGGACGTGGTCGCGATCAAGGAGGAGCTCGAGCGGATCCGCGAGCAGGTGGAGAACCTCGAGTGAGCGGCGGGCCCTTCCCGATCGTGCTCTCGGCACCGTCGGGCGGCGGGAAGACGACCATCGCACGGCGCCTGCTGGAGCGGCGGTCGGACGTGGGGTACTCGGTCTCGTGCACCACGCGGGCGCCGCGGCCGGGCGAGCGGGACGGGGCGGACTACCACTTCCTCTCGCGCGCCCAGTTCGACGCCAAGGTCGCCGCGGGCGAGTTCGCGGAGTGGGCGGAGGTGCACGGGAACCGCTACGGGACCCTGCGCCGCGCCGTGCAGGACGTGATGGATGCGGGACGGCACGTGATGCTCGACATCGACGTGCAGGGCGCGCGGCAGATGACCGCCGCGTTCCCCGAGTCGGTGACGATCTTCATCATCCCGCCGAGCGTGGAGGTGCTGGTCGCGCGCCTCGTGGGGCGGAAGTCGGAGAGCGAGGAGGTGCTCGCGCTGCGGCTGCGGAACGCGCGGAGCGAGCTGCTCGAGGCGGAGCGGTACCAGTACGTGGTGGAGAACGACGACCTCGAGCACGCGGTGGCGCGGGTCGGTGCGATCATCGACGAGGAGGCGCTCCGGCGCGAGCGGCTCCCGGCGCTCGGCGAGGAGGTGGAGCGGGTGATCGAGCACCTCGTGGCGGGGCTCGAGGCGCGGGTGCACGGGGGACGATGAAGGCTGAAGGTCGCAGGACGAAGGTTGAAGGACGCAGGCCGAACGACGCAGGCTGAACGACGCAGGATGAACGCGGAACGATGAACGACGTGGTGGGGCGATCCCGGGCTGCGCCTCCCCGTCCAGTGCATACGCCCAGCTGCCTACCGCTCACTGAGGTCCATTCCCATGCAGGTCTTCACTCCCGCCGAAGTCACCAAGCACGCCACCAACAAGTACCTCTCGGTGCTCGTGGCCGCGAAGTACTCGCGCGTGCTCAACGAGTTCCCGCGCGACCGCTCCAAGTCGGGCGAGAAGAAGCTCACGACGCGCGCGCTCGAGGACCTCTCCGGGGGTGACATCGAGTACCGCGTGGTGCCGCGCCGCCGCCCCAAGGGCGAGTAGGCGCCCCGCGCCGGGCGCCCGCGCGTGCGGCCCTTCGACGGCCGGCGCATCCTCCTCGGCGTCACGGGAGGGATCGCCAGCTACAAGTCCGCCTGGCTCGCGCGCCTGCTCACGCAGGCCGGGGCCGAGGTGGATGTCGTGCTCACGCGCTCGGCGCGCGAGTTCATCGGGGCGGTGACGTTCGAGGCGCTCACGGGGCGGCCCGTCCACTCGGTCCTCATCGGCGACGGGCACGCGCTCGACCACATCAGGCTCGCCCGCGCCGCGGAGCTGGTGATCGTCGCGCCCGCGACCGCCGACTTCCTGGCGCGCGCGGCGCACGGGCATGCGGACGAACTCCTCTCCGCCTGCCTGCTCGCGACCGAGGCGCCGGTGCTCCTGGTGCCGGCGATGAACGACCGCATGTGGGCCAACCCGCAGGTGCAGGCCAACTGCGCCGCGCTGCGCGCGCAGGGGAAGGTGCTGCTGGACCCGGGGGTCGGTCCGCTCGCCTCGCCGGACGAGGGGGCCGGGCAGGGGCGCATGCAGGAGCCCGAGACGATCGTCGCGCATGCGGGGCGGCTGCTGGAGACGCGCGGCAAGCTGCACGGGAAGCGCGTCGTGGTGACGGCGGGCCCCACGCGCGAGCCGCTCGACCCCGTGCGCTACCTGTCCAACCACTCGACGGGGAAGATGGGGGCGGCGCTGGCCGCCGCCGCGTGGCGCCGCGGCGCCGAGGTGGTGATGGTCCACGGGCCCATGAGCGCGGCGCTCCCGGTCGGCGGCATCTGCGCGACGGCCGTCGAGACCACGGGGGAGATGGCGGAGGCGGTCCGGCGCGAGCTCGCCGGCGCCGACGTGCTCATCATGGCGGCAGCGCCGGCCGACTTCCGCCCGGCCAGCGTCGCGAGCGCGAAGATCAAGAAGCAGGGCGCGCCGGCGCCGGTGGCGCTCGAGGAGAATCCGGACATCCTCGCCAGCACGCGCGACGCGCGGAAGGAGGGCCTCGTCGCCGTGGGCTTCGCCCTCGAGACCGACGACCTGCTCGAGAACGCGGCCAGGAAGCTCGAGAAGAAGGGCCTCGACCTGATCGTCGCCAACAGCGCGCGCGAGGCG
>CAZPJF010000049.1:0-14121 GCA_964586095.1 uncultured Gemmatimonas sp.
CGCGGAGCGCCCCGCGGTCGCGGTCCTCGAGCGACTCCCCTTCGCCATCGGTCCACCCGCGCTGATCGGCTGACCCGCGCGCCTCGCGCGCGGTGCACGCAGCGCGCCTCCGGGCGCACGCGGCCGCCGACCCTCGGCGCCCGCGCCACCGATCATCGAGGATCCCTCATGTCCTGGTCCATCAAGTCGCTCCGGCTCGCCGCCGGGGTGCTCGTCGTCGCGCCGCTCCTCGCGGCGCGGCCGTCCGACCCCGCCGCACCGCGCCGGCCCATCACCCTCCGCTTCGCCGCCGTCGTCGGCACCGAGCCGTTCGCCTGCGGCAGGAGCTACGCCGGCATCGGCACCGCCGCGTCGACCATCACGCCGAGCGAGTTCCGGATGTTCGTGCACGGCGTGGAGCTCCTGACCGCCGACGGGCGGGCGGTACCGGTCGCCCTCACGCAGGACGGCCAGTGGCAGTCGCAGTCGCTCGCGATGCTCGACTTCGAGGACGGCTCCGGCCCCTGCGGCAACGGCACGGCCGAGCTGCGGACGACGATCGAGGGCGACGCTCCGGCCGGCGAGTACGCGGGCGTGCGCTTCACGATCGGCGTGCCGTTCGAGCGGAACCACGGCGACCTCGCGATGCAGCCGCCGCCGCTCTCGGTGACGCGGATGTTCTGGGCATGGAACTCGGGCCACAAGTTCGTGCGCCTCGACGCGCGCACGGAGAGCGGCAAGAACTGGGTGCTCCACCTGGGCAGTGCGGGGTGCATGCCGAACGAGCAGGCGACGGCGTCGCCCACGTCGTGCGCGCACCCGAACCGCCCGACCGTGACCTTCGACCGCTTCGACCCGGACGCGGACGTGATCGTCGCCGACGTGGCGGCGCTCTATGCGGCGAGCGACCTGGAGAGCAACCAGCCGCGCACGGCGGCGGGGTGCATGGCCGGACCGATGGACGCCGACTGCGGTCCGATCTTCGCGGCGCTCGGGCTGCCGTTCGGCGAGGCATCGGCGGGCCCGCAGCGGTTCCTGTCGGTCCGGGCGGGCGCCGCGCGCGCGGCGCGCGGCCCGTGAGGCGCGTGGCGACGACGGTCGCGGTCGCGGCCGTCGTCGGCTTCGGCCTCCTCGGTGCGGCCAGCCCCCGCGCGGAGTGGCGCTGGGAGCTCCCGCCGGGATTCCCGACGCCGCGCGTGCCCGCCGACAACCCGATGTCCGCCGAGAAGGTGACGCTCGGTCGACACCTGTTCTACGACAAGCGGCTCTCGGGGAACGAGACCTTCTCCTGCGCGAGCTGCCACCTGCAGTCGCGTGCGTTCGCGGACCCGCTGCCGCGCGGCGCGGGCTCGACGGGCGAGGTCCATCCGCGCGGTGCGATGTCGCTCGCGAACGTGGCGTACGCCTCGGCGCTCACCTGGGTGAATCCCACCGTGCGCACGCTCGAGGCGCAGGCGCTCGTCCCGATGTTCGGCGAGACGCCGGTGGAGCTCGGGCTCGCCGGCCGCGAGCAGGAGTTCCTCGCGCGGCTCGGCGCGGACGCGCGCTACCGGCGCCTGTTCGCGGCCGCCTTCCCGGGCGACCGCGACCCGGTCTCGCTCGGCAACGTGACCAAGGCGATCGCGAGCTTCGAGCGCGTGCTCATCTCGGGCGACTCGCCGTACGACCGGGCGATGCATGGCGGCGCGGCGCTCCCGGCCGCGGCGCGGCGCGGCGAGCAGCTCTTCTTCAGCGAGCGGCTCGAGTGCTTCCATTGCCACGGCGGCTTCAACCTCTCGGGCGGCACGGACCACGTGGGCATGGCTTTCCCGGAGATGGAGTTCCACAACACGGGGCTCTACAACATCGGCGGACGCGGCGGCTTCCCGGCCGAGAACCCCGGGCTCAAGGAGTTCAGCGGCCGGCGCGAGGACGAGGGGAAGTTCAAGGCGCCGACCCTGCGGAACATCGCCCTCACCGCGCCGTACATGCACGACGGGAGCATCGCGACGCTGGACGGCGTGATCGAGCATTACGCCGCGGGTGGGCGTACCATCCGTGACGGCCCGTACGCCGGCGTGGGGAGCGAGAACCCGAACAAGAGCGAGTTCATCAACGGCTTCGAGCTCACCGCGGACGAGCGGCGCGACCTGCTCGCCTTCCTGCACAGCCTCACCGATTCGACGTTCATCACCGACCCGCGCTTCGCGGACCCGTGGCCGGACACGCTCCCCGTTCGGCTCCGCCCGCGCCGGCCGCGCTGACGGCCCGGCGCCCGGCCCCGATCCGCACCGGCCCCGATCCGCACCTTCCCCGACCTCTCCCGACCACACCCATGCACCCGACGCTTCGCCGGACCCTCCTCCCCACGCTCGTGCTGCTCGCGGCGCTCGCCGCCTCCTCCCTCGCCGTGACGCCCGCCGAGGCGGCGCGGCGGCACACGCGCCTGCTCAAGAGCATCCCCTCGAAGGACACCACCCTGACCGGGACGCCCGAGTCGCTGCAGCTCTGGTTCAGCGAGCGCATCGACCTCGCGCAGAGCCGCGTGCAGCTCCTGGGCGCGAACGAGCGGGCGATCCCGCTCAGCGCCATCACGCGCGACGACAGCAGGCCGGACCAGCCCGTGGTCGCGAAGCTGATGACCGACCTGGCGCCGGGCACGTACACGGTGAACTGGTCGGCCGCGTCCGGCGACGGACATCCCGTGCGCGGGGGCTTCCGGTTCACGGTGAAGGCGCCCTGAGCGACGATGGCCCGGGGGACGGGACCGCGTAGATTCCCCGCGTGTCCCGTCCCCCGCGCCACGTCCGCCCGCACCACCGATGATCCTCGCGCTCTCGAACCTGGCGCTCTTCGTCGGACTCACGGTGCTGCTCGGCGCGGTGACGCTGCGGTACCTCGTGCTCACCCGCAGCGGCCTCGCCCTCTCGGAGCGGGCGCCGGCCGCGCGCGATGCCGCCAAGCACGGGATGGTCGGCGCGGCGCTGATCCTCGCGGGCGCGCCACTGCGTGCGTACGCCCAGGCGTCGGCGCTCGCCTTCCCGGGCGACGCGATCGGCGCGCTGCTGCGCACGGTCGTGATGGAGAGCGCGCTCGGCCGGGCGCTCCAGCTGCAGGCGATCTGGGCGGCGGCGGCGCTGCTCGCCTGCGCGTCGGCGCGCTTCGGACGGCAGCGCGGCTGGTCCGCGGCGGCCATCTCCGCCCTCGTGCTCACGGTCGTCCCCGGGTTGAGCGGCCATGCGGCCGCGGAAGGGACCGTCACCGCGCTCGCCGCGGCGATCGCGCATGTGCTCGGCGTGGGCCTCTGGATCGGCGGGCTCCTCCAGCTCTGGCGGATCTCCAAGCCCGCGTCCGAGGCGACGCTCACGCGGTTGATCCAGGCCTTCCACGGCGTCGCGCTCGTCGGCGCGGGGCTCGTGGTGGCGAGCGGGCTCGTGCACGTCGCGAGCCAATGGACGGCGCCCGCCGCGCTCCTCCGCTCGGCGTGGGGCGCCCTGCTGGCGGCCAAGCTCATGGCCTTCGCGGCCGTCGCGGCGCTCGGCTTCCGGCATTGGCGGGGCGCCGAGCGCCAGGTCGCCGGCGGCGGACGCGCTGCGCTGCGCGCGAGCCTGCGCCGGGAGGTGCTGCTCGCGGCGGGCGTCCTGGTGATCACGGCCTTCCTGACGAGCGTCGCACCGCCGGAGTGAGGGACGGCGCGCCGCGCGGTACCGTCCCGCGCCGTCGTCGACTAGACTGCACGCGTCTGCCACCCGACGCCTCGATGGCGGTGCGGCCTCCGCACCGTAGGGCGTCCGCGCGTGGCATGGTCGTGCGTCCCAGCCGTGCGTGAACGTCCCGACGGCACCGAGGACCCCCATCGATGGCGACCACCACCGCATCCCGGCCGTCCACCGCGTCCGCGGCGATCGCGCCGGCGCCGGCCGCGCCCCCCACCGGCGTGATCCGCGACTTCGTGGCACGGCACTTCCGCCACTTCAACGCGGCGGCGCTCGTGGATGCGACGCGGGCGTACGCCGCGCACGTCGACGCCGGCGGCCACATGCTCGTCACCCTCGCCGGCGCCATGAGCACCGCCGAGCTCGGCCGCTCCCTCGCGGAGATGATCCGGCAGGGGAAGGTGCACGCGATCTGCTGCACCGGCGCGAATCTCGAGGAGGACGTGTTCAACCTCGTGGCGCACTCGCACTACGAACGGATCCCGCACTGGCGCGAGTTGACCGCCGGCGACGAGCAGGCGCTCCTCGCGCGGCACCTGAACCGCGTGACCGACACCTGCATCCCCGAGCACGAGGCGATCCGGCGCATCGAGCGCGAGATCCTGCGCGAGTGGCAGGCCGCCGACCGCGACGGCACGCCGCGCTTCCCCCACGAGTTCCTCTACCGGCTCCTGCGCGACGGCACGCTCGCGCCGCACTACGACGCGGACCCGCGCGACAGCTGGCTGCTGGCGGCCGCCGAGCGGGACCTGCCGATGTTCGTGCCGGGGTGGGAGGACTCGACGCTCGGCAACATCTTCGCCGCGCACGTGATCGCGGGCGACGTGCGGCACGTGCACACGGTGCGCACGGGGATCGAGTACATGCTCGCGCTCGCCGGGTGGTACGCGGCGACGACGCGGTCGGGGCGGTCGATCGGCTTCTTCCAGGTGGGCGGCGGGATCGCCGGCGACTTCCCCATCTGCGTGGTGCCGATGCTCCACCAGGACCTCGGCCGCACCGAGGTGCCGCTCTGGGGCTACTTCTGCCAGGTCTCCGACTCGACGACGAGCTACGGCTCGTACTCGGGCGCCGTGCCGAACGAGAAGATCACCTGGGGGAAGCTCGGCGCGTCGACGCCGCGCTTCGTGATCGAGTCGGACGCGACCATCGTGGTGCCGCTGGTGTTCGCGGGGGTGCTGGGGTGGTAGCCGCCCCGCTCACCACTCGATGTGCTTCCCGCGCCAGGCGTTCCGCGGCTTGGGGAAGTCGGTGCGGAAGTGCCCCCCGCGCGATTCGCGGCGCTTGAGCGCGGCGGCGACGATGAGCCGCGCCGTGTCGACCATGTTGAGCTCCTCGGTCATGCCGGGCGTGAGGCGCGCCGCGAGCGCGTCGAGCGCGCGGCGCGCGGCCCCGAGGCCCTTGGCGTCGCGCGCGATGCCGGCGTGCTCCCACATGAGGCGGCGCACCTCGTCGGCCGCGACCTGCGCGGCACCGCGGTCGCGGAGCGGCGTGACCTTCCAGTCCCCGCGCCGCGGCACCCGCGGGAGCCTGGCCTGGTTCACCGCATCGCGCGCCACGCGCTCGGCGAAGACGAGCCCCTCGAGGAGCGAGTTGCTCGCGAGCCGGTTGGCGCCGTGGACGCCGGTGCGCGAGACCTCACCGCAGGCGTAGAGCCGGTCGAGCGACGAGCGCCCCGCGAGGTCGGTGATGATGCCGCCCATCATGTAGTGGGCGGCCGGCGTGACGGGGATGAGCTCCCGGCGCGGGTCGATGCCGCGGGCGAGGCAGAGCTGCAGGATGCCCGGGAAGCGTCGGCCGAAGGCGCGGCCCATCCGGCGCGCGTCGAGCCAGACGCGGCTGCCGCCCTGCTGCTCACGGAAGATCTCGCGCGCCACGATGTCGCGCGGCGCCAGCTCGGCGAGCTTGTGGCGCGTGCGCATGAAGCGCCGGCCGCGGTCGTTGAGCAGCACCGCCCCCTCGCCGCGCACGGCCTCCGAGATGAGGGCGAGCGGGTTCTCGCTCGTCTCGAGCGCCGTGGGGTGGAACTGCACGAACTCCATGTCGGCGAGGCGCGCACCGGCACGATGCGCGATGGCATAGCCGTCGCCGGTGGCGACGAGCGGATTGGTCGTGTGCCGGTAGAGCTGGCCGCAGCCGCCGGTGGCGATGACGGTGGCATCGGCGACGATCTCGACGGCCTTGCCGCCGACGTTGGCGCGCACGCCGCAGCAGCGCCCCTGGTCGACGATGAGGTCGAGCGCGCGCGCGGTCTCGAGCACCGTGATGTTCGCGCGCTCCGTCACGCGGTGGATGAGCGCGCGGGCGACCTCGGCACCCGTCTGGTCCCCCTTGGCGTGCACGATCCGCTTGCGCGAGTGGGCGGCCTCACGGCCGAGGGTGAAGCGCCCCGACTCGTCGGTATCGAAGCGGGCGCCGGCGGAGGCGAGCTCGCGGACGCGCGCCGGGCCCTCGGCGACGAGCACCTCGACGGCCGCGGCATCGCAGAGCGCGGCACCGGCGGCGAGGGTGTCGCTCTTATGGAGGTCGGGCGAGTCGCCGGCGCCGAGGGCGGCGGCGATGCCGCCCTGGGCGTATGCGGTCGCCGAGTCCTTGAGGGTGCGCTTGGTGAGCACGACCACGTCGCCGTGGTCGGAGGCGCGCCAGGCCGTCTGGAGGCCGGCGATGCCGGAGCCGATGACGAGGAATCGGGTGCGGAGGCGGTCGGGCATCCCGGGAATCAAGCGAAAGAGCGAGAAGCGAGGGAGAGGGGACGCAGGGGAAGGGAGGTGAGGGGAGAGGATGGGGAGAGGGAGTGAAGAAGGAGGGCGGATTCAGGGAACCGGGTGGGGGGCACGGCGCCGGTGGCGGCCGGCGCGGGGCGGCCCGTAGTTTCCCGGGCCGCGCCTGGTTCGCTCGTGGCGGCATCCCCCCGGAGGTCCAACATGTTGGTCGGCGTCGGTACGCAGGTCCTGTGGCAGGCGCAGTCGGCAGCCGAGCGGTTGGCGGAGGCGCGGCAGGGGCTCGACATCCCGCTCGGCGAGCGGCTCATCGGGTTCATCGGCATCGGCACGATGATCCTGCTCGCCTGGCTGCTCTCGTACGACCGGAGGCGGATCAACTGGCGGCTCGTGCTGTCGGGCTTCGGTCTCCAGGCCGTCTTCGGCGTGGTGGTGCTCAAGACCGAGTTCGGCCGCGCGGTCTTCCAGCGCGTGGGGGACCTCATCACGCGGCTCCTCGGCTTCCAGGAGCAGGGGGCGCGGTTCGTGTTCGGCAACCTCGTGCAGTCGACCGTGCCGGTCACCGGCGAGGGGGCGACGGCGGGCATGGTGGCGCAGACGGGAGCGTTCTTCGCCTTCAACGTCCTGCCGACCATCATCTTCTTCTCGGCGCTGATGTCGGTGCTGTACTACCTCGGCGTCATGCAGCTGATCGTGAAGGGGCTCGCGCTGGTGATGCAGAAGACGCTCGGGACGTCGGGGGCGGAGACCCTCTCGGCGTCGGGGAACATCTTCCTCGGGCAGACCGAGGCGCCGCTGCTGATCAAGCCCTTCGTGGGCAAGATGACGCGCTCGGAGCTCAACACCGTCATGGTGGGCGGCTTCGCGACGGTGGCCGGCGGCGTGCTCGCGGCGTACGTGGGGATGCTCTCGGGCGAGTTCCCTGGGATCGCGGCGCACCTGCTCGCGGCGAGCGTGATGAACGCCCCCGCGGGGCTCGCGATCTCCAAGATCCTGCTGCCGGAGACCGAGGTGCCGGAGACGGCGGCCGGGGTGAAGGCCGCGGACAGCGTCGTGGACCGGCCGCCGAACGTGGGCGGGTGGCGCGCACGGCTGCTCACGTCGGACACGGCGGACAACAGCGTGATCGAGGCGGCGGCCAACGGGGCGGGCCAGGGCGTGATGCTCGCGATCAACGTCGCGGCGATGCTGATGGCGTTCGTGGCGCTGGTGGCGCTGCTCAACTCGCTGCTCGGCTGGGGCGGCGCGCTCGTGGGCTTCGACGGGCTCAGCCTGCAGTCGATCCTGGGCTTCGTCCTGCGGCCGCTGGCGTGGGTGATGGGGGTGCCGTGGGGCGACACCGCCTACGTGGGGAGCCTGGTCGGGATGAAGGTGACGCTGAACGAGTTCGTGGCGTATGCGCAGTTCGCGAGCGACCTGGGCGGCTCGCAGGCGCTGCAGCCGCGGAGCGCGATCATCCTGACGTACGCGCTGCTGGGCTTCGCGAACTTCTCGTCGATCGCGATCCAGATCGGCGGGATCGGCGGGCTGGCCCCGGAGCGGAAGAAGGACATCGCGGCGCTTGGGCTCCGGGCGATGATCGCGGGGAACCTGGCGGCGTTCATCTCGGCGTGCATCGCGGGGATGCTGGCGTGAGGGGCTGAGGCGGCGGCTCCCCGGCGGGCCGCAGGCGGCGGGGCCCGGGCGCGGCCTTTACCCCGCGTGGGCGGGGCCCGTCACGGCCGCTTGAACGGTCGGGGGGGCTGGACCGTAGTGGTTGCGGGGTTTTCCCTGAAGTCGTAACGTGGGCCTCCGCAGGCCATGCGGAGGACCCCCACGATGGGCGCGCGAGCGCGCCCCCATCCGATCCTCCACAGGCACCCACCCTGTCCGGAGGATGACCTCGTGTTCTTGCCCCGCAGTCTCACGCTGCTGTCGGGCGGTCGGGCGCTCACCGTGCTGCTGGGGGCGCTGGCGCCCCTGGCGCTCGGCGCGCAGGGTCGCACCGCGACCGTCGAAGGGACGGTGAGAGACGCCACGTCGAACCGCCCGCTCGAGTCGGTGCAGGTCTTCGTGGTGGGTACCTCCAACGGAGCGGTCACCAACGCGCAAGGCCAGTACCGGCTGATCGTCGCGAACGTGACCGCCGAGTTCCGGACCGAGATCCGGGCGCGGACCATCGGCTACACGCAGGTCACGCGCGCCGCGAACCTGGTGCCGGACCAGGTGATCCGGGTGGACTTCAGCCTGCAGCAGTCCTCGCTGCAGCTCGACCAGGTGGTGGTGACCGGGTCGGGGCAGGCGACCGAGGTCAAGAAGCTCGGCAACACGATCGCGATCGTGAAGCCGCCCGAGAACATGCCGATGGCGGACGTGTCGAACGTGCTGCAGGGGCGCGAGCCCGGCCTCGTGGGGCTGCCCTCCGGCGGGCTCACGGGCGAGGGCACCAAGATCCGCATCCGCGGCAACGCCTCGCTCTCGCAGTCGAACGAGCCGATCATCTTCGTCGACGGGATCCGCATCAACTCGGGCGGCGGGCAGGCGGCGAACGGCAACGTCGGCTCGTCGCGCCTCGACGACTTCGATCCGAACTCGATCGAGCGCGTGGAGATCCTCAAGGGCGCCGCGGCCGCGACCCTGTACGGGACCGAGGCCTCCAACGGCGTGATCCAGATCTTCACCAAGCGCGGCAACGTGGGTGCGCCGCGGTGGAACTTCACGTTCCAGCAGGAGGCCTCGCAATTCCTCGGGGGCCGCGTGGCGCCGAACGCGTACTACGTGCGCGACACGACGGTCGCCAACCGGATCGCGGGCCTCGTCGGCTTCACGCCGACGCCGTTCCAGGTCTACGAGACGCCGCTCTTCTATGACTACCTCACCGAGACCGGCACGGGTTCGACGTTCACGGGCCAGGTGCAGGGCGGCTCGCCGACCGTGACGTACTTCGCCTCGGTGCGCAACCAGAGCGAGGACGGTCCCTTCGGCAACAGCTCGTTCGGGCCGTCGGACGACCTCGCGCGCCGGCAGCAGGCGACGGTGAACCTGCAGCTCATCCCCACCTCGAAGCTCCGCATCGGCGTGCGCACCTCGTACACGAACTCGTACCTGCGCAGCCCCGAGGCGAACAACAACATCTACGGGTCGAACTCCCTGATGATGATGGCGCGGCCCGAGGCCGCGAACTGCACGAACTCCTCGGTGGCGGGCCGGTTCCGCTGCTCGGGCCCCGGCAATCCGTTCGGGAACCAGGCCTTCATGACCGTGAAGGAGTCGATGCAGCAGCTGAACGAGCAGACGGTGGGCCGCTTCGCCGGCGCGCTCGACATGCAGTACGCCTTCATCGAGGGCCTGAACTACTCGCTCACGGGCGGCTACGACTTCACCGCGCAGCGCGACGTGGGCTTCTCGCCCTTCGGCTACAACGTCGACCTGTTCACGGCCCAGACGCCGGACGGCGCCCGGTTCGTGCGGCAGGAGCGCCAGGGCGTGATCACGGTCGACAGCAAGCTCGCGTGGAACACGCAGCTGAACAGCACGTGGTCCTCCTCGTTCGTGGCGGGGCTCCAGGTCTTCAACAACCAGACCACCGCGCACACCGCGAGCGCGACGAACTTCCCCGGCCCCGGCATCGCCGTGGTCGGCGCGGGCGGCCTCAACCAGCAGGTCGGCGAGTTCTTCCTGACCACGATCAACGGCGGCTACTTCGCGCAGGAGCAGCTCTCCTTCCGCGAGTACCTCACCGGGACCGTCGGCGGCCGGTACGACTTCTCGTCCGCCTTCGGCGCCAACGCCGGTGGCGTGTTCTACCCGAAGGTGTCGGTCTCGTACGTGGTGTCGGACCACGATCGCGTCGCGGGGCTCTTCCCGACGTGGCTGAGCACCCTCCGCCTGCGCGGCGCGTGGGGCCAGTCCGGCCGCCAGCCGGGCGCGTTCGACAAGTTCACCACCTTCACCGCACTCGCCTCCGAGCTCGGCGCGGGCCTGTCGCCCTCGAACCTGGGCAATCCCGAGCTGCGGCCGGAGATCTCGACCGAGACCGAGTTCGGGTTCGAGGCCGGATTCCTCGAGAACAAGTGGGTGTTCGAGTTCACGGCCTGGAACCGCAAGGTGAGCGACTTGCTGGTGGCGCAGCAGTTCGCGCCGTCGGGCGGCTTCCAGAACGCCCAGCTCAACAACATCGGCTCGATGAAGGGGAACGGGCTCGAGATGAGCCTGCGCTGGTTCGCCATCAACTCGGCCAAGCTCTCGGCCGACTTCTTCGTGAACGGCGCCTACCTCAAGCAGACGCTCACCGACCTCGGCGGCGCACCGCCGCTCAAGATCGGGTACATCCGCTACCGCGGGTTCCTCAAGGAAGGCTACCCGCTCGGCTCGCTGTTCGCGCCGCGGCTGGCCGAGGCCTGCCCGGCCGGTGGCCCGCGCAACAACAGCGCCGGGAACCCGATCAACTGCTACGTCCGCGGGGCGGAGCTGCCGATCAACCTCAACAACACCAACCGGGCGGCGACCAACGCCGAGTTGCTGACGTACCTCTCCGTGCCGCGGGACCTGAAGAACTCGGGCGTGCAGAGCGCGCTGCGTCCGTACCTCGCCGACTACGACGGCAACGGCAACCTCGCCGAGCAGTTCGTCGGCGACGGCATCCCGGACTGGACCGGCTCGTTCGGCTTCAACATGCAGATCGGCGCCAACTGGCGCGTGTCGTCGCTGTTCGAGTACAAGACGGGGTTCCTCATCCAGAACCTCACCGACGCGTTCCGCGCGTCGCAGCACCCGTCGATCGGCTCGAACATCCGCGCCTACACGCAGATCGAGGCCACGCTGAACGACCCGGCCAGCACGCCGGAGCAGCGGCTGGAGGCGGCGGAGAAGTACATCTTCGAGCACCGCCGGCTGCTGGAGAACGGCCTGAACGAGCAGCAGCCGGGCGACTTCACGCGCTGGCGCGAGCTGGCCGTGACGTGGACGGCGCCGGAGGCGATCGCGTCGAAGCTCGGCGCGCGCTCCTTCTCGGTGACGGCCGCCGGCCGCAACCTGCTGCTCTGGACGAAGTACCCGGGCATGGACCCCGAGTCGAACGCGATCGGCCGCGGCATCGGGTCGGCGCTGGACCAGAACTTCCTCGACTCGACCGATGCGTTCGGGCTCCCGATCCCGCGGCGCTTCTCGCTCGCGATCAACTACGGCTTCTGACCCGAGACTACCGATGCGAATCCTCAATTCTCGCGGACCGTCGGTCTCGACCGGCCGGATCCTGCGCGCGGTGGCCCTCGCGACCCTCGTCGCCGGAGCCGCCTGCACGAACCCGTTCGAGACCGACGTCGACAACCCGAACGCCATCGTCGAGAACGGCCTGAACAACCCGGCCGGCGCGACGACGCTGGTCAACGGCCTCGGCGCGGTGGTGACGCGCGCCATGACGTCGATCTACGGCCCGTACGCCATGGCCACCGACGAGCTCACCTGGGTGGGCTCGCGCGAGTTCTGGAAGAACCTCGATGACGGGGACGTCTCCGACCCGGTCAACGAGTACACCGACGGCGCCTTCCCCGTGGTCGCGGAAGCGCGCTGGATGACCGACTTCACCATCCGCAATATCATCGAGTTCGACGACGCCAACCTGCTCCGGCAGCGGCGCGACCTCGCGCGGGTGCAGATCTACGGCGCGATCGCCTACATCACGATCGGCGACATGTTCGACGACTTCGTGCTCACGTCGGACCGCACGGTCGCCGGCCCCGCCGTCGGCACCGCCGGGATGCTCGTCGCGTACGACTCGGCGATCACCATGCTCGACCGCGCCCTCACCGTCGCCCAGGCGGTGAGTGACGTGGAGCTCCAGCGCCAGGCCCTCGCGCTCCGCGCGCGGGCGCGGCACGCGCGTGCGGCCCGCGCCCTCGTGCTCCCGGCGCGCACGGTGCCGGCCAACCCGCTCATCAACGATGCGGCCGCCATCGCCGACGCGAACGCCGCGCTCGCCCTCGGCGGCGGGACCCCCGCCACCTGGCGGTTCCGGCTCACGCCCACGGCGAACAACCTCGCAGGGATCAACCTCGGGTTCGAGATGAACAATCGCGGCGAGATCCGCGCCGGCAACCAGTTCGTCAACCCGGACCCGTCCCGGCCGATCGTCCCGGCACCCGGCCTCGCGGGCATCGCGATGCTCGACCCCGTCTCGGGCGCGCCCAGCACCACGGTCGCGAACGCGATCGACGCCTGCTGCCGGCCGGCGGTCGGCAACAACGTCCCGATGACCGTCGCATCGGCCCGTGAGCTCTACCTCATCCTCGGCGAGGCCCGGCTGGCCGCGGCGGATACGGCCGGCCTCCTGACCAACCTCAACCTCGCGCGCGCGGTGGATGGCCTCCCCGCCTACACCACCAACGACAGCGCGCGCATCAAGCTCGAGTACGAGCGCAAGACGCACCTGTACCTGCAGGGCCGGCGCCTCATGGACATGTACCGCTTCGGCACCGCGGACCCCCGCTGGCTGACGGGGAACGGCGTGCGCGGGCGCTGCCTGCTCCCGATCACGTACCGCGAGCGCCTCGCCAACACCCAGGCACCGCAGCCCAACTCGCAGCGCCTCTGCGGCTGAGTCCCCCTTCCCTCGTCCGTCACCCCTAGCGGTGACGCCCGCGGGCCGTGACCTTCCGGGTCACGGCCCGCGTCGACTCCAGCCCCCTGGATCCATGCCCTCGCGCACGCTCCCCGGAGCCGCCCTCGCGCTGCTCCTCCTCACCTCGGTCGCCGGCTGCTTCACGTACCAGCCGGTCACCGGCGTCGCGCCGGTCGGCGTCTCCGTCGATGCGGTTCTGTCCGACACCGGCACGCTGCGCCTCGCGCCCACCATCGGCCCCAACGCCGGCGGACTCCGCGGGACGGTCCGCGCCGTGCGCGCCGACACCATGGACATCGACCTCACCGAAGTGCGGACGCGCGCGGGGCAGAGCTATTTCCTCACCGGCACCACCGTGAGCCTCCTGCGCGGCGACCTCGCGGAGCTGCGCGTCCGTTCGCTCGACCGGCGGCGCACCACCGTCGTCGCGATCTCGACGGTCGTGGGGGCGGTCGCGCTCGCGGCCGGCGCCAAGGCGATCGGCGGCGGCGGCGGCACCGACGGCACCGGCGGCGGACCGCCCGCGATGCGCCCGCCGCCCTGAGCACCGCCCTCCACCACGCTCTCCCACCACGGATCCACCCCGATGCCCCATCCGCCCCTCGAGCGCCGGGCCCGACGCCCCGGGCGCCTCGCGCGACGCCTCGCCCGTCTCGTGAGCGCCGTCGCCGCCTGCACCCCCGTCCTCGTGTCCGCCCAGCGGCCCGCCGCGCCCCCGGCCACCAGCGCGACGGCCTCGACCGGCGTGGACTCGCTGGCCCTCACCGGCCTCCGCACCCGCATGCTCGGCCCCTTCCGCGGCGGCCGCTCCACCGCCGCCACCGGCGTCCGCGGCCAGCCGCACACCTACATCATGGGGACCACCGGCGGCGGCGTCTGGCGCACCGACGACGCCGGGACCACCTGGACCAACATCTCCGACGGCTACTTCGGCGGCTCGATCGGCGCCGTGGCCGTCGCCCCCAACGACCCCAACGTCGTCTACGTGGGCGAGGGCTCGATCGACATCCGCGGCAACACCTCCAGGCCAGCAAACAGCGCCTCCGTCTCCTCGCGGCCGTGCGTTTCGACAACGCCGACGACGACATCAACGCCTTCAGCGCGTCTCGCCTGCGCCGCCGAAAGCATC
>CAZPJF010000050.1:0-13929 GCA_964586095.1 uncultured Gemmatimonas sp.
TGTCGGCGATGCGGGCGATCGAGTCGCCGAGTACGTTGATGTAGCGATTGAGCTCGGGGTCCTGCACGAGGGGCAGTTCCCGCGAGATCTGCTGGGCGTAGTTCCCGCCCATCTCCACCTCCTGCTGGGTGGAGACGGCGCACCCGCCCACGAGGGCGGCGAGGACGATCACCGATAGCGTACGCATGCGTCTATTGACCGTAGCGAGGGACCTCACACGCCGCAAGGCGCGGGAGCGGAGCGGACTCTTCGTCGCCGAGGGGATCCGCACCGTGGAGGAGCTGCTCGCCTCCTCGCTGCGGATCTCCGGGGCGCTGACCTGCGACCTGCTCGACCGGACGCCCCGCGGTGCCGCGCTCGCGGCGCAGCTGCACGGCCGCGGCGTGGACGTGGTGCGCGTGAGCGAGCGCGAGTTCCTCTCGGCGTCGGACACCGAGCATCCGCAGGGCGTGCTGGCGGTGGCCGAACAGCCGCGGGAGTCGCTCGACGCACTCACGCTGCCGGCGCCGGCACGCCTCCTCGTGCTCGACGGCATCCAGGACCCCGGCAACGTCGGCACGCTGCTGCGCACCGCGGCCGCGCTCGGCGTCACGGCCACGCTGGTGCTCCCCGGCACGGCCGACCCCTGGAACGCGAAGGTCGTGCGGAGCGCGGTCGGCATCCAGTTCCGGCACCGGACCATCGGTTGTACCGAGGAGGCGCTCGCCGCGTTCCTCGGCGCGCACGCCGTGCCCCTGTGGGGCACGGCGGCCACGGGCCGGCCGGTCGACGCGCTCGAGCCGCCGGCCCGGCTCGCGCTCGCGGTGGGCAACGAGGGGGCGGGGCTCAAGGCCTCGCTCCGTGACGCCTGCGCCGAGCTGGTCGCCCTACCCATGGCCCCGGACGTCGAGTCGCTCAACGTCGCGGTCGCCGCGGGGATCGCGCTCTACGCGCTGCGGCCCCGATGACCCAGCGGACGCCACCCGGGCGCCCGCCCCTCACGCCCCCTCCCTGCCCGTGAGCATCCTCGTCTTCTGGCTCGGCGCCTCGATCGGCTCGTTCCTCAACGTGTGCATCGCGCGGTGGCCCGCCGAGCTCTCGGTGGTGTCGCCGCGCTCGCGCTGCCCGCGCTGCGAGCGGCCGATCGCCTGGTACGACAACATCCCGATCGTGAGCTGGCTCGTGCTGCGCGCCCGGTGCCGTGGGTGCGGGCTCCCGATCAGCGCGCAGTACCCGGCGGTCGAGGCGCTGGTGGGCGCCGTCTGGGTCGCCTGCTGGATCGCGTTCGGTCCCTCGCTCACGGCGCTGCGCATCGCGGTCGCGTCGACGATCCTCCTCGGGATCGCGATCACCGACCTGCTCCACTACGTGATCCCGGACGGCTTCACGGTCACCGGGTTCCTCTTCGCGCTGCTCACGCCGGTGGCCGCCGCCTTCCTCGGCGACGCCGGGCCGTTCGCCGGGCCGTGGGACGCGCTCGTCGGCGCCTGCACGGGGGCCGGACTGATCGCGATCATCGGGTGGCTCGGCGAGGTGGCGCTGCGGAAGGAGGCCATGGGGCAGGGGGACGTCACGCTCATGGCGTTCGTGGGCGCGATGCTCGGGCCGGGCCGGGCGCTCCTCTCGGTGTTCATCGCGGCCGGGATCGCGACCGCCGCGTTCGCGCTCATCGTGGCACCGGTCGGGCTCGTCCGCGCGCGCCGGCGGCAGCAGGAGTTCGAGCTCCCGCTCGTCCCGTTCGGCGTCTTCCTCGCGCCCGCCGGGATCGTGACGCTCCTCTGGGGCGACGCGCTCGTCCGTTGGTACCTGTCCACGCTCGGGCGCTGAACGGCGGCGTCCCCCTGGCCGCCGCCGGGCCCTCCCGGCCCGCCGCCGCTCCCCGCGAACCCTCACCCGTCGTCCGTCGTCCATGACCCGCGCGCCGCTCCGCCTCGCCCCGCTGCTCCTCCTCCTCCTCGCCTGCGCCAAGGCCCCGCCGGGCTACGACGGCCCGTACGCCCGGCAGGTCCGCCGCGCGATCCCCCAGCTCGAGGAGTCGTCCGGGCTCACGTTCAGGACCCTCCCGGTCCTCCAGGAGCGGACGCGGGACGAGGTGCGCGCCTTCGTCGAGCGGCAGTTCAACGAGCAGCTGACGCCGCTCGAGCTCGCGGGGGCGCAGGAGGCGTACCGCCGCTTCGGCCTGCTCCCGGACACGCTCGACCTGCGCGCCTTCTTCATCGACCTGCTCACCGAGCAGGTGGCCGGCTACTACGACCCGGCGACCAAGGTCCTCTACGTGGTGAAGGACGCGGCGCCCGAGATCCGCGACGTCACCATCACGCACGAGCTCATGCACGCGCTGCAGGACCAGCACACGCGGCTCGACTCGGTGCAGTCGCTCAAGGGGGACAATGACCGCATGGTGGCCATGCAGTCGGTGATCGAGGGCCAGGCGACCTACGAGCAGCTGGTGATCATGACCGGCGGGAGCGACATGGGGCTGCGGATCCCCGGCGGGTGGGACCGCGTGCGCGACATGATCCGCAGCGAGCAGGCCTCCATGCCGCGCTTCGCGAAGGCGCCGCTGCTCATCCAGGAGACGCTGCTCTTCCCCTACCTGAGCGGCGCCGAGTTCGTGCGGCAGTTCAAGCGGCTGCGGCCGGGGCGCACGCCCTTCGCGCCGTTCGCGTCGAGCACGGAGCAGATCCTGCATCCCGAGCGGTTCCTCGACTCGGTCCCGGACCTGCCGACGCGCGTCACGCTCGCCGCGCCGCGCGCCGGATCGCTCGTCCACGAGGACAACCTCGGCGAGTTCGAGACGCGCCTGTTCGTCTTCGAGCACCTGCGGGACCAGGGGACCGCGGTCGCCGCCGCGGGCGGCTGGGACGGCGATCGCTACCAGGTCGTCAACACGCCGGCCGGGACGGCGCTGGGCTGGGTGACGGTGTGGGACACGCAGGTGGAGGCCGCCGAGTTCTTCGAGGTGGTGCAGCGCGTGCTCGAGAAGCGCTATGCGGTGGAGCGCGCGCAGGGCGGGACCGGCGACGAGCGCCGCTGGGTGGCGCAGGGGCGCCGGCTGCTCGTGCATGCGACGGCGATCGGCGGCCGGCCCGCGGTGATCCTCGAGGATGCGCCGGCGGCGGTGACGGCGCGCCTCCTCCCGCCGGGCGCGGTCACGCTCGAGGAGCCCTGATGGTCGGCGATCGCGTCGACGTCGAGACGCCCGAGCTGGTCGTCGTCTCGTACGACCTCGCGGGCGTGGGGTCGCGCATGAACGCGGCGCTCATCGACCTGCTCGTCTGCGCGCTCGTGATCCTCGCGGTGGGCGCGCTCGGTGCGGCCGCGATCCCGCGCTCGCTCGCCGAGCGCGCCACCGCCGACGCGGTGGTCGGCTGGCTGATCGCGATCATGATCCTGGCGCAGTTCGTGGTGATGTGGGGCTACTACGTCCTCTGCGAGGCGCTCGCCGACGGGCGCACGATCGGGAAGCGGGTCATGCGGCTGCGCGTCGTGCGCGACGGCGGCCTGTCCGTGACGTTCGGCGCGTCGGCGGTGCGGAACCTCATGCGGGTGCTCGACATGCAGCCCGGCTTCACGTACGCGGTGGGGATCGTGGCGATGATCCTCAACCGGCAGGGGAAGCGGCTGGGCGACTTCGCCGCCGGCACCCTCGTGGTGCGCGAGGAGGTGCTGCCGCCGCTCGCGGCGGCGCCCGCGGCGGCGGGCCCCGCGGCCCCGGCCACGCAGGCCGAGCTGGCCGAGCCGGAGTTCGCGCTGCTCGACCGCTTCATGGAGCGCCGGCGTGAGCTCGACGCCGACCGGCGGAACGCGTTCGTCCTCGAACTCACCGAGCGCTTCGCGCCGCACCTCGCGGCCTACGGCGACGCGAGCCCGCTCGCCAAGCTCGTGAAGCTGCACGCGAGCGAGGCGGCGGCGCGCGCGCGCGGCGCCGCGGTGCGCAAGGACACCGGGGCGGCGCGCGAGCGGCACGCGATCGTGGCGGCGAGCGCCGCCCGCTGGGCCGCCTTCGCGGGCAGGCTCGCGGCGGCGCAGCGGCGCGGCCTCCGCGCCCTCGGCGAGCCCGGCGTGCGCGAGTTCGTGCAGGAGTACCGCGAGCTCACCGCGGACCTCGCGCGGCTGCGCACCGCGACCGCCGGCGGCGAGAGCCGGGAGCTCTTCTACCTCAACCGCCTCGTCTCCGGCGCGCACAACCTCCTCTACCGCCGCCGCGCGATCGCGCCGGGGGCGGCGGTGCGCTTCCTCTTCGTCGACGTCCCGCGCGAGATCCGGCGGAGTTCGCGCGTGATCGCGCTCGCGGCGCTCCTCCTCTTCGTGCCGATGGCCGTCACCGGCGTCGCGGTCGTGCGGGAGCCCGAGTCGGCGGTCGCGTTCCTCCCGCCGGCGATGCTCGACCGCGCCGAGGACGGCGTGCGCGCCGCGCGCGTCGGCGACGGGTACGTCGACGTCCCCGAGATCTACCGGCCCACCATGGCGTCGGGGATCATCGCCAACAACATCCAGGTCGCCTTCCTCGCGTTCGCGTCGGGGATCACGGCCGGCGTGCTGACGTGCGTGGTGCTCGTCTCCAACGGCTTCAGCATCGGCGCGGTGCTGGGGCTCTACTTCTCCAAGGGGATCGGCGGCCTCATCGTGGCGTTCATCGCGCCGCACGGGGTGCTGGAGCTCACGGCGATCTGCATCGCCGGGGGCGCGGGGCTGCTCGTCGGCGCCGCCTTCCTCATCCCCGGCGACCGGCCGCGCCGCCGCGCGCTCATCGAGAACGGCCGGCGCGCCATCGTGCTCGTCGCGGGCGCCACGCTGCTGCTGCTGGCCGCCGGCGTCATCGAGGGGTTCGTCTCGCCGATCCCCTGGTGGCCGCTCGATCTCAAGCTCGCGGTCTCGGCGGCGACCGCCGCGCTGCTCTACCTGTACCTGCGCCAGGGCGGTGGGGTCAGAGCGCCCCGCGCCCCTTCAGCTCCAGGTAGCGGTTGACCACGCTGGCGGTCATGACGCTCGGGCTCACGTCGAGCACGACCGCGCCGGCGCGGCGCATCCGTTCCAGCGCCTCCTCGCGGGACTCCAGCAGCTCCGACGCGGCGGCCTGCGCGTAGAGCTCCGCGCCGCTCGCCTCCGCCGCCGGCACCGCGAGCGCGTGGAGCGGGTCGTTCCGCAGCGCGACCACCAGCACGAGGTGCCGCGCGCTGCTGCGCGAGACGTGCGCGAGCAGCGCGCGCGAGGCGCGCACGCCGAGCACGTCGGTGAAGAACACGATCAGCGCCCGCTTGCGCTGGTGCGTCGCCAGGAACCGGAAGGCCGCCGCGTAGTCCGGCTCGGTCGAGGACGCCGTCACGGGCACGTAGGCGTCGCGCACGGCCTGCAGCGCGCCGCGGCTCTGCAGGGCGGGCACGAAGGCACGGATCCGGTCGTCGAAGACGAGCGTGCCCACGCGGTCCCCCGCGGCGGCGGCGATGTCGGTGAGGATGAGCGACGACGACAGCGCCTGCTCGAAGCGCGAGAACTCGCCCGCGAGCTGCGTCATCCCGCGGCCGGCGTCGATGAGCGTGAGCACCGTCTGCGCCCGCTCGATCGTGAACTCGCGCGTGATGAGCTTGGCGCGCTTGGCCGTCGACTTCCAGTCGATGTGCCGCGGGTCGTCCCCCCGCGCGTACTCGCGCAGCCCCGCGAAGCCCTGGCCCTCCCCCCGCCGCCGGAGGTTGCGCACCCCGGCCGCATCGAGGCGGTGCTGCATGGCGAGCAGCCGGAACCGCCGCACGCCCGCCACGGACGGCACCACGCGCACGCGGTCCTCGGGGGCCACGCGCACGCGGCTCGCCACGAGGCCGAGCCGCGTGGTGATGCGGACGCCTACCGGCCCGAGCGGCTCCTCGGCGCGCCGCACGCCGCGGAGCGGGACCGGCACCGCGAGCGTCGAGCGCCCCTCGACCGCGTGCCGCGCGACGCCGAGGCCGCCCGACACGCTCGGCGGGAGCCGGTCCTGCGCGACGATCCGCACCGCCGTGCCCGTGGGGTTGGTGAAGCGGTAGGTCATCGTCGCGTCGTCCCCCAGGCCCACGGCCGACGGCGCGTCGCGCGCGATGCGGAAGCTGCGCCGGCCGGGGAGCCGCCACAGGTCCACGAACACGCCGGCGGCGAGCGCCGCCGCGGCGCCGAGGCCGAGCGCGGTCCCGGCCGCCCCCGGCACGAGCCAGCAGAGCGCGGCCGCGGCGCAGGCGCCCGCGAGGCGCCGCTCGGGCACGAAGGCGACGAGCGTCCTCACTTCGGCGCGTCGATGCGCTGGAGGATCCCGTCGAGCACGTCGTCGGCGCCGCGTCCCTCCACCTCGAGCTCGGGGGCGACGACGACGCGGTGGCGCAGCGCCGCGGGCACGCGCGCCTTGACGTCGTCCGGCAGCACGAAGCCGCGGCCGGCGAGCACCGCGGCGGCGCGCGCCGCGCGCATGAGCGCCACCGTCGCGCGCGGGCTCGCGCCGAGCGCGAGGGCCGGCTCCTCGCGCGTGGCCCGCGTGATGTTCGCGATGTACTCGCGGACCTCGGGCGCCACGCGCACGCCGTCGACGAGCGTCCGCAGCCCGACCGCCTCCTCGCGCGTGAGCACCGGCGCCACGAGCGCCGCGCCGCCCGCGCGCTCCGGGTCGAAGCCGGCCTCGTGCGCCGCGAGCATCGCGAGCTCCGCCGCCTTGTCGGGGTAGCGCACCACGCTCTTCAGGAGGAAGCGGTCGAGCTGCGCCTCGGGCAGCGGGTACGTGCCCTCGTGCTCCACCGGGTTCTGCGTGGCGTAGACCGTGAAGAGCGGATCGAGCGGCCGCGTCACGCCGTCGGTCGTGACCTGCCGCTCCGCCATCGCCTCCAGCAGGGCGGCCTGCGTCTTGGCGGGCGCGCGGTTGATCTCGTCGCCGAGCAGCAGGTCCGTGAAGACCGGACCGGGCTGGAACTCGAATCCGCGCGACGGGTCGCGCATGACCGAGATGCCGGTCAGGTCGCTCGGCATGAGGTCCGGCGTGAACTGGATGCGCGTGAAGTGCAGGCCGAGCGCGCCGGCGAGTGCGCGGACGAGGAGCGTCTTCGCCGTGCCGGGCACGCCCTCGATGAGGAGGTGCCCGCGGGCGAGGAAGACGACCAGCGCGTCGTCGATGGCGTCGGGCTGGCCGACGATGCGCTCGGCGATCGCCGCGCGGAGGCGGCCGAGTCGCTCGGCGCCCTGTTCGATGGGAAGGGTCATGTCAGCGTCGCGTGAGGGTGGCTTCGATACGATGCAGCGCGGGCCCGAGCGCCGGGAAGTCGCGCGCCGGGAGCGGTTCGGCGAGTGCGCGCCGCGCGAGCGCGACCTCCGCCGCGAGGGCGGGGTGCCGGGCCGCGATCTGCGCGAGCCACGCGTCGTCGTCCACGCCCCGCCGGGCGGGGCCGGTGCTCCGGTCCGTGCGCCGCCGCAGCCCGCGGACCAGCCGCTGCGCCGCGGTCCGCGTGGCCCGCACCTGCTCGTAGGCGCGCGCCAGCGCGTCCACCTGCTCGAGCGGCGACCGCCGCTCCACCCGCACCTCGGCGCGCGGCGGCACCGTCCGCGGCGCGAGGGCGATGAGGAGCAGCAGACCGGCGAGCGCGAGCTGCGCGAGCAGGCGGCCCGAGGGCGAGTTGCCGAGGTAGAAGAGCACCGCCGAGATCGTGCCCGGGTGTGCGCCGAAGGCCTGATGGTACTCGTCGAACACGATCCGGTCGCGCGGGGCGGCGCCGCCCGCGCGGAGGTACTCGAGTGCGCGCACCGCCGCCACGTCGAGGCCGGGGCCGCAGTCGCGCATGGCGTCGTTGCGGAAGACGTCCGGGTCGGCGGCCACCACCAGGCGGCCGGCGCCGAGCGGGAATCCGACCATCGTCGGGCGGAGCGAGTCGGTCGTGCTGCGCAGGGAGCCCGGGCGCGACTCGAGGAAGGTGACCACGTCGGCGGGGGGCGGCGCGGTCCACCGGAACGTGAGCATCTGCGGCGGCAGGCCGAACCAGAGCGAGATCTCGCGCGGCAGCTCGCGCCCCGCGCAGAGGACGCTGTCCGGTTCCGCCCATCGCATCGCGCCGCCGCCCGCGCCGAGGTCGAGGTGCAGCGAGTCGAGCAGCGAGGCGGTCGATCCCCCGAGCACGAGCAGGGCGCCGCCCCCGGCGCGGACGTGCTCGAGCAGCGCGTGCGTCTCCGTCGAGCGGAGCGGCACGACCGGGGCGAGCACGGCGTGGATCGTGCGCGGGTCGGCCTCGAGGGCCGGCGCGAGCCGCCGCTCCGTCCGCCAGCCCAGGCGCTGCGCGAGGTCGTGGAGCACGCGGGCCCCGAGCGCCGTCGTCGAGAACGTGGAGAGCCGCGGGTCCCCGCTGCGGGGGCCCACGCGCGTCGGGGTGACCAGTGCCGCGAGCACGGCGAGCCCCGCGATCCCGGGCAGCACGATGCCGGGGCGGGCCCACCACGGCTGGCGGCGCGGCGCGCGGTCGCTCATGCGGCGCGCTCCTCGCCCAGCAGCGGCCGCGCGGCGGCGACGAGCATCGCGTACTCGTCGGCGCTGCACCGCTGGGCGTCATAGACCACGCGGTCGTAGCGGTCCCGGAAGCCCTGGAACGCGCGCAGCGACGGGGCGCCCCGCCGGCGCATCTCGCGCGCGTAGTCGCCGGTGGTCTTGGAGGGATGGAGCACCACCTCCCCGCGCCGCGCGCTCGCCGAGAGGAGGGCCGCGCAGAGCGCGTGGGCGGCCTCGAGGTACGCGCCCCCCGAGGCGAGCCGCTCGGCCTCGGTCCAGGGGTCGAGGCGGCGCGCGGCCCGCGGGCCGCGCGCGTCGCCGGCGCGGAACTCGCGCTGCGCCCGCATCGCCATCACCACGCGCGCGACCACGAGCACGGCCAGCGCGACGGCCAGCACGATCAGCACCCACCGGCCCACCCCCACCTCGGGGAGCAGGCGGAGCGCCCGCGCGACCAAGCCGGCGATCCAGTCGAGGAACTGCTCCAGCAGCGAGCGGGTCAGCGTTCGATCGTACGCCGCGTCCTCGGTGATCGCGCGGACGGTGTCACGGACGGCCGACGCCGGCCAGCCGGCGAGCGTGTCCTGCGCGAGCGCCTCGGGTGGCACCGCCCCTCAGCGCGCCGGCACCGTGCCCAGCGACCGCGAGAGATGCTCCACGTCGAACCCCTCGGCGCGGATCCGCGCGTCGTAGTAGAGCAGCATCGTGAGCAGGCCGATGATCGGGTAGGCCACCACCACGAAGAGCGTCTGCACGATCAGCGTGATCAGCTCGCTCCCCAGCACCGCCGACACCCCGACGATCCCGATCATCAGCACGAAGTAGATGCCGTAGCCGAGGAGCAGCGTGCGGAAGATGTGCCACTTGCGCCCCTCCGCGAGCGCGGTGCTGCGCGCCAGGGCCGCGCTGGAGTCCTTCCCCTCGAGCACCACGGCGGCCTCCGGGGCGAACCAGCGGCTCGCCGCGTAGAAGAAGCCGATGCCGAAGAGCAACGACCAGAGCATGTAGAGGAACCCCTTGAGGATCCCGGTCGCGACCAGCGCCCCCGTCCGCGGCAGCACGCTGCGCACCGCGCCGGCGACGTCGGCCTCGCCGCCCAGGTACACGTCGGACCCCACGCGCATGGTGACGCCGGTCATGAGCGAGTAGGTCACGATCGAGATCAGCAGCGTGATGATCGCGCCGACGGCCTGCGCGCCGCTCGGGTCGCCGCCCAGCGTGAGCAGCTGCGTGAGGAGGCCGGGCGCGCTCGCGATCGCGGCGACCATGATGTACGTGGGGGCGTCCTTGCGGTACAGGCTGAAGGCGGCATCGACGAGTTCACCGACGGTGCGCGCGCGGAGGACCTGCGTGGTCATGGCGGGAGGGCGAGGGTGGGAGGGCGCCGGGCCTGAACGCGCCAAGTATGACCGGCGTGCACGGAACCTGCCAGCCCGTGGCGTCGCCGCACCGGGAGGGCCTAGGTTTCCCCGGATGCCACGACGACGCGCCTGGCGCGCCCTCGCCCTCCTCGCCCTCGTCCTGCCGGCGGCGGCGGGGGCCCAGGACGAACCCCGCGAAGCCACGTCCACGGTCTTCGCCCGCTACAGCGACCGGATCCTGAAGATCCAGATCATCGAGACCTCGTCGAGCGCCAAGCGCACGATCGGGACCGGGTTCTTCGTGAGCGCCGACGGGCTCATGATGACCAACTACCACGTGATCGCCGACCGCGTGCACGAGAAGGCGGACCATCGCGTCGAGATCGTCGAGGCCGACGGCACCGTCCGCCCCGTCGAGGTGGTGGCCGTCGACGTTGTGCACGACCTCGCCGTGCTGCGGACGGGACGGCGGGCGCCGAGCCACTTCACCCTCGCGCCCGTCCCGCTGCGGCAGGGGGAGCGGCTCTACTCGCTCGGCCACCCCTCGGACCTCGGGCTCAGCATCGTCGAAGGGACGTACAACGGGAACCTCAAGCACACGCTCTACCCCAAGATCCACTTCACGGGCTCGATCAACCCCGGCATGAGTGGCGGCCCCGCCATCACGAACGCCGGACAGGTCGTCGGCGTGAACGTGTCGACGATGGGCGAGCAGCGGTCGTTCCTCGTGCCCGAGGCACAGGCCACGGCGCTGCTCGCGCGCGTGCAGGCCCCCGGCTTCGTGCCGGCGGCCGACCTCCTCACCGAGGTCGGCGCGCAGCTCGCCGCCTACCAGCAGGCCTACCTCGGTACGCTGTTCGAGGGCGACCCGAAGCGGGTCGACGTCGGTGCCTTCCGCGTCGTCACCGAGCCGGCGCCCGTCTTCCGCTGCTGGGGCGGCGCCGAGCGGAGCGACGAGGGGGCGGGCGAGCCGATGTACCACGAGGTCTGGCACCGCTGCGGCACCGACGACGACGTGTTCATCGCCGAGGACCAGCGCGCCGGCGTCGTCGAGCTCGTCCACGTCGCCCTCGCGAGCAGCAAGCTCAACGCGGCGCAGTTCGGGGCCCTCTATTCGTCGCGGTTCGGCAGCGACGACACGCCTGGCGGGAACGAGCAGCACGTCACGGTCTGGAAGTGCACCACGCGCAACGTGGCGGCGCCGGCCACGCCGGTCCGTGCCGTGCTCTGCCTGCGCGGCCTCAAGAAGCTCCCCGGCCTGTACGACGCGGTGCTCAAGGTCGCCGTGCTCGGCCGCTCCAACGCCGGCCTCGTCTCCACGCTGACCCTCTCGGGGGCGAGCTGGCCCAACATCGAGCGGCTCACCGCGCGCTATCTCGGGCTCGTCGCGTGGCGCTGATCCTCGAGGTGCTCGCCCCCGGACGCGGCCACGAGGTCCGCGCCCGCCTGCCCATCGGCGACGGGCCGCTCACCGTCGGCCGCGCGCTCGACAATGCCGTCGTGCTCGACGATCCGCACGTCGACGCCCACCACGCGCGCATCGAGCGCGGGCCCGACGGCACCCTGGTCGTCGTCGACCTCGGCAGCGTGAACCAGCTCGGCACCGCCGGCGGACGCGGCACGCGCGCGGTGCTCGTCCCCGGGAGCACGGTCGCCCTGGGCCGGACCCTCCTGCGGCTGCGTGACTCGGACGCGCCAGTGCCGCCTGCCGTGCCGCTCGCGGCCGTACCCGCCGGCGGCGGTCGCTGGTTCGAGCGGACCGCGGGGCGGGTCGGGCTCGTCGCCGCCGCCCTCGCCCTCGCCGGCCTCGACACCTGGCTCGAAGCCACCGAACGGGGGGCGGCGACGGCGACCCTCTCGAACGTGATCTTCTTCGCGGTCGCGGGCCTCGTCTGGGCCGGCGTCTGGTCGGTCGCCGCGCGGGCCGTGCTCGGGCAGTTCCGGTTCGTGGCGCACCTCAGCGTCGCCGCCCTCGGCTACCTCGGCGTGCTCGCCCTCGCCGTGCTCGACTCGTGGGGCCAGTTCCTCCTGCCCGCCGCGCGCTTCTTCGCGCCGGTGTACGCGGGGCTGCACCTCTTCCTGCTCGCCGCCGTCGTCGCGTGGCACCTGGCGTCGGCGTCGCATCTCGCGGCGCTGCAGCGCTGGCGCGCCGGCGCGGTCGCGAGCGGGATCGTGCTCGCCCTCATGGGGGTCTTCGCCGCCATCGACGAGGACGAGTTCACCTCGGCGGCCGAGTTCTCGGGCGTCGTGAAGACCGTGACGCCGGCGCTCGTGCCGCAGCAGGACGCGGCGGCGTTCGGTGCGACCATCGCGGCCCTGCGCGTCGAGGTCGATTCGCTGCTGGCGCGCGAGTAGCGCGCGCCGCCACCCCGCGCGTCAGCGCGTGCCGCCACCCCGCGCGTCAGCCCGCGCCGCCACCCTGCGCATCAGCCGGCCCCGCGCGGCGGGCCATACCGCCGGATCGCGCGCCGCACCAGCGGGTGCGGCGGCTGGCGCTTGGGCTTGAGGATCGAGCCGCGGCACCGCCTGGCACCGCAGGCGCACGGGAAGCGCCGTTTCCGCGCCGGCGTGTGCGGCTCGTCGAGTTCGATGGCGTAGTCGTACGCGAGCTCCTCGCCCGGCCGGATGTCGCGCACCGCGACGATCCACATGTGGTCGCCGAACGCGATCGGCTCGCAGTTCGGCTCGCACGAGTGGTTGATGAACCGCGCCGCGTTGCCGCCCACGTTCGCGTCGATCACGCGCTCGGCGTCGAGCGTGAGGAGGTACGTGTGCTCCGGCTCCTCGTGCCCGTCGGGGAGGGTCGGATAGCGCCGCTCGCCCTCGGCCTCGCTGATCAGCTCGCCCGTGTACTCGATGATGCGCGTTCCCGCGGGGATGCGCGCGACGGCGAACACGCCGCGCCCGTGGCGCGGCGAGCGCCGGACGACCCAGGGACGCGTCGTCACCCGGGGCGTGCGCCGCGGTCGTCGGCGGCCGACGCGGCGGGGAGTGGCACGGCCGTGCCGGCGGCCTCGCTGGTGGCCGCCCCGGGCGCTGCCCCGGGCGCTGCCCCGGGCGCTGCCCCGGGCGCCGCGCCCGCCGCGGCCGACGGCGTGACGTCCGCCGCCCGGCGAGAGACCTCGTCGAAGAGCGGCAGGTCCTCCGCGAAGCCGTTCGGCTTCGGCGGGAGGAGCATCGCCTCGACCACCTCATCCATGGTGCGCACGCACCGGAACGTCACCGCGGCACGCACCTCGGCCGGGAGCTCGCGGAGGTCCTTCTCGTTCGCCGCCGGGAGCACCACCGCGCGCAGCCCGGCGCGGTAGGCCGCGAGCACCTTCTCCTTGACCCCGCCGATCTCGAGCACCTTGCCGCGCAGCGTGACCTCGCCGGTGACGGCGACGTCGCGCCGGACGGGCCGCCGGCTCATCACGCTCGCGATCGCGAGCGTCACCGCGACGCCCGCGCTGGGGCCGTCCTTCGGGACCGAGCCGGCGGGGAAGTGCACGTGCAGGTCGCTCGCCTTCATCTCCGGATCCGCCACGCGGAGCGCCTTTGCGCGGGAGCGCACGTAGGAGCTCGCCGCGTCGACCGACTCGCGCATCACGTCGCCAAGCTGGCCGGTGACGGTGAGCTTCCCGGTGCCGGGCATGAGGAGCGCCTCGATCGTCATGAGCTCGCCGCCGTTGGCGGTCCACGCGAGGCCGGTGACGGTGCCCACCTCGGGCTCCTGTTCCGCCTCCTCCGGTGCCCACCGGGGCGGCCCGAGCACGTCCTCGAGGCGGGCCTGGTCGACGATCCAGGCACCCTGCTCGCCCTCGGCCTTGCGCTTCGCGCGCCGGCGCATGAGCGCGGCGATGCGGCGTTCGAAGCTGCGCAGGCCCGCCTCCCGCGCGTAGCGCGTCGCGATGAGCGAGAGGGTCTCGTCGGTGAACTGGAGGTCGTGGTCGGTGATGCCGTGGTCGTCGAACAGCCGGGGCAGCAGGTAGCGCCAGGCGATCTCGACCTTCTCCTCGACCGTGTACCCGGCGATGCGGATTACCTCGAGCCGGTCGCGCAGCGCCGGCGGGATGTCGAAGAGGTTGTTCGCGGTGCAGATGAAGAGCACCGACGACAGGT
>CAZPJF010000051.1:0-13836 GCA_964586095.1 uncultured Gemmatimonas sp.
GAGTACGTGGGCGAGAACCACGGCCTCGCGCGGCCGATCAACCAGAAGGACTACGCGCTGCGGATGCAGGAGTGGTTCGATCACTTCCTGCAGGGGAAGCCGGCCCCCGACTGGATGCAGGAGGGCGTGCCGCGGCTCAAGATGGAGGAGCACCTCCGCAACCGGAAGGCGCTGCTCGACCCGAAGGCGGCGAAGGTCGCGATGTGAGCGACCTCAGGGCACGGGTCCCGCGAACCCGCTCACCTCGTACCGCACCTCGTCATCGACCGCGTCGGCGAACCAGTCGATCTCGATGCGTGTCGGGAAGCCGTGCGCGGGATCGTAGCGGACCGCCACCGAGCCCGCCGGCATGGTGATCGCGCGCTCGACGATCTCGATGAGGTCGTCGAGCGAGGGATAGCCCGCGATCGCCTGCGGCGGGATCGTGACCTCCGGTGCGAGCGGGACCACGCTCTCCACGACTCCGCCGCGCACGGTCACCCGGACCTCGCCGGTGAACTCGCAGAAGCAGGTGCGGAGGAGCACGAACTCGTAGTCGGCGAGGCCCGCGCGCACCCACTTGGCCTTGGCGCGCGCGAAGTCCACGCGGTCCTCGAACCGCGGCCCGGTCGCATCGGCGCAGGCCGCGCCCGCGATGCCCACCGCTGCGAGCGCGGTCAGGAGCGCGCGGCGCGCGGTCGCAGGGTCCAGCGCGCGCCGCGGGCGATCCGGCGCGGCCTGGGGTCGTGAGCGATGTCGCATGCCCGAGCCTACCCCCGGGCGCCCGACGGCGTCACACGCTCCGTCCCGTCAGCGCCTCGTCCACCGGCCAGCGCCGGGCGAGCGCGAACGCCACCACCCAGCCGAGCCCCGCCGCCAGCACGACATCGCTGAGGAAGTGCGCGCGGGCCATCACGCGCGTCGCCGCGCAGCCTGCCGCGAGCACGTACCCGACCCAGCGCGCCCGCGGGTAGAGCCGCGCGAGCATCGCCGCCCCGGCGAACGCGACCAGTGCGTGCGAGCTCGGCAACGCGAGGCCGGCCGTGTTGAACGGACCGTCGCTGAACGCCCGGAAGGTCCACTCGCCGCCGCCGATCGCGGGGCGCTGGCGCCGGAACGTCAGCTTCCCCACCTCCGCCACGAGCCCGCCGAGGGCCGCGGACCAGAAGAGGAGGCTCGCGCGGCGCTTGGCCAGCGCGCGGCCGGCCGCGTCGCGCCCCTCCTGCAGCGAGATCGCGAGCGCGAGCGCGAACCAGGTGCCGAGGAAGCCCATGATGCGGAGCAGGCGTCCCCAGTCGCGCTCGTAGACCTTGGGGTCGTGCACCCGCGCGTAGGCCCACTGGTCGGCGACGAGCGCCGCCGCGAAGGCGAGCGCGGTCCAGCCGAGCGCGCGCCATGCCGGCGTCCACGCCCCGCCCCAGTCGCGCGCGCTCATCGCCACACCTCCTCGAAGGTCGTGAGGATCCGCTCGGTCATGCCCCAGACCGTGAAGTCGCCGGCCTGGTAGGCCTCCACCTGCATGCGCAGCTCCCGCACGGTCACCGTGGTGCGCACCTTGGCACCGGGCGTGAGGAGCGCCCCCACCCGCACCCAGCGCGCCTCCGCCACCTCGTCGCTCAGCACGAGCGCGGGCTCGGCGTCGATCACCGCGACGTAGGGCCGCACGATGATCGGCGGCAGTACCGGCGTGCGGGGGCGGAGCTCGTCGAGGGCGCCGAGGACGCGACCGGCGGCGCGGAGGTCGAGCCCGACCTCCTCGATGGTCTCGCGCAGCGCGGTCTCCTCGAGCGACGCGTCGCGCGGGTCGAACCGGCCGCCCGGGAGCCCGATCTGTCCGCTCCACGGATCGCCGGCGCGCGCGGCCCGGCGGATGAGCAGCAGGTCGGCATCATCGGTCCCGTGCGGCCGCAGCACGAGCGCGACGGCCGCCTCCTTGAACGGCTCGTCGCGCTCGGCGAGGCGCGCCGGCCGCGCCGCGAGGGCGTGCGCGAGGCGCGCGACGCGCGGATGCGCCGCCGCGGCCACGGTCAGCTCTCGACCGCCCCGCCCGAGACCACCCAGCCGTTGAAGCCGCCCGCCATGGACGCGACGTTGTGGTAGCCCATCTGCTGCAGCGTGTCGGCGGCGAGCGCGGACCGGTTGCCGCTCGCGCAGTAGATCACCACGAATGCCTCGCGCGGGAAGAGCGCCTCGACCTTCGTCTCCATCGTGCCGCGCGGGATGACCAGCGCGCCCGGGAGGCGCCCCAGGTTCGTCTCGTTGGGCTCGCGCACGTCGAGCAGCATCGGGGCGCCGGGGGTGCCGAGGAGGCGCTTGACCTCGTCGATCTGGATCTCGCGGATGCGGTTCTTGGCTTCGGCGATGAGGTCGGCGCCGGTCTTGATCTGCATGGGAGGAGCGGGTGAGGGTCCTCCCCAAGCTAGTCAGGGCGAGAGGGCCCGCACCACCCGCGCGCGGAGGGCGGCGTAGCGCGCCGGGTCCTCGGCGGGCGCCGCCGTGTGCACCGCGTCGAGGAACGCATGGGCGAAGTCGTAGTGCGAGCGGCATCCGGTGCACCCCTCGAGGTGCGCGACGACGCGCGCGCGCTCGTGCTCGGGGAGCGCGCCGTCGAGGTGCGGCCAGAGGCGGCCGACGATCTCCTCGCACTCGGTGCGGGTCGGGGGGGCGGTCATGGGCGGGAGCGGGTTGGGGTCGGGGCGAGGCCGCGGTCGATCGCGTGCGCGATGAGGGCCTCCTGCAGCTGCCGGCGCGCGCGATACAGCCGCGAGCGGACGGTGCCGAGCGGGATCCGGAGGAGCTCGGCGATCTCCTCGTAGCGGAAGCCCTCCACGTCGGCGAGGGTGACCACGTCGCGGAACGGCGGCTCGAGCGCCTCGATCGCGGCGCGGATCGCGGGGCCGAGGTCGAGCCGATCGAAGAGGTCGGAGAGGCCGGCGGCCCGCGCGGTGCGATGCGGGTCGGCGGCCGCGAACGCCTCGAGCGCGTCGTCCTCGACCGCGCCGACCACCGCCTCCCGCTGCCGGCCGGCGAGGTACGCGTTGCGGCAGATGGTCGCGAGCCAGCGCTTGCAGTCGGACCCGGGGATGAACGTGTGCCAGTGCCGCAGCGCCCGGAGGAAGGTCTCCTGCACCAGGTCGTCGGCATCGGCGGCGTCGCGCGTGAGCGCGCGCGCGACCCGAGCCACCGCCGGCAGGTGCGGCAGGGCGATCGTCTCGAAGTCCACGCGCGGGTCGGCCATGGTGCGGGGCATCGTCAGCACTATCGGCGGCCGCCGCAAGAGTTCCCGGGAACCCCGGACGGGGGCCGGCACTAGCGCCCACGTCGCCGGGCGTCCCGGCGCGCCACCCCAGGAGATCCTGCATGCATCCCTTCCCGCCCGCGGCGCCCCGGCCCGCCGCACCGCGCCGCGCCGCGCGTCCGCTCCACGCACGCCGGCTCGCCGCCGCGCTCCTGCCGCTCGCGCTCCTGCTCGCCCTGGCGGCCCGACCGGCCGGCGCACAGGAGGGCGCCATGACCGCCGGCATCCCGGTCGGCAGCAAGGCGCCGTCCGCGATGGTGGAGTCCCTCGAAGGCACCGCCGTGGACCTCGCGACCTTCTACGGGAAGGGCCAGCCCGTGGTCCTCGAGTTCTGGGCCACCTGGTGCCCGCTCTGCCGGCAGCTCGAGCCCACCATGCGGGCGGCGCGTGCGACCTTCGGCGACCGCGTCCGGTTCGTGAACGTGGGAGTCGCCGCCAACCAGACGCCCGAGCGCCAGCGGAAGCATGCGGAGGCGAACGGGATGGGCGGCACGCTCGTCTTCGACCGGCACGACGCCGCGACGAAGGCCTTCGCGGTCCCCCATACGAGCTACGTCGTGGTGCTCGACGGCACGGGGATGGTGGTCTACACCGGCGTGGGCGGCACGCAGGACATCGACGCCGCGGTGCGGAAGGCGCTCGGCCGCGCGCCCTGACTCACCCGAGGTGCATCGGCTCCACGCGCTCGAAGGCCCCACCGAGCGCGTGGATCATCGCCCACGTCTCGAGCGCGAGGAGCGCGGCGGCGACGAGTCCCGCGAGCAGCACGCCGGTGCCGAGCTCGGCGCGCGCGGCGACGAAGGCCATGGTGGCGCCGACCGCGGGCAGGAACAGCAGGAGCGCGAGCCCGAGGAGCGTCGCGATGCTCGTGAGCATCATCTGCCCCGTGGCCTCGATGCCGCTCGGGCCGCGCTCCCCGAGCTTCACCCAGCCGGGGAAGAGGAGCGCGAGCCCGTTGTGCAGCGAGAAGTGCGCGGCGTTGAGCGCCAGCAGGAGCGGCGGCGCGGCGACGAGCACGCCCGGGATCGCCTGCGCCGGCAGCGGCACCTGCGCCGGTGCGCGCAGCGCGGCGACGCCGGAGACCACGAGGAGGAGCACCTGCGGCAGCGCGATGGTGAGCGCGCCGCTCATCACCTGCGCGAGCACCACCTCCCGTCCCGCGATCGGCAGCGTCTTGAGCATCGGCAGGTGGAGGAGGTCGCTGCGCAGGTCGTTCCGCATCGACATCGGCCCGAACACGAACAGCATCGCCGTCCACACCAGCGGCAGCACGCCGAGGATGGTGCCGGTCCTCCCGTCGCCGCCGAAGGCGAGCACCGCGGCGAGCAGGAGGACCGGCGGGAGGAGCAGGCCGCGCAGCTGGTGCGTGCGCAGCACCCAGAGCGCGTTCTTCCAGACGATGGCGACGGCGGCGTGCCCCCGGGCCGCGAGCGGGAGGGTGCGCCGCACCGACTGCGCGCGGACGATCGCCCCCCCGCCGCGGCGCGTGCGCATCTGCTCCACGAGCTTCGCCTGCCGCTCCGACGCCTCCGCGGCCGCCTCCTCGAAGGCGCTGTCGCTCGCGAGCACCCACCACACATGCAACGCCAGCAGGAGCAGCGCGGGCCCGATCGCGGCGAACCAGGCGGGCCACTCGTGCGCGACGACCGGCGCGAAGGCGACGCGGATCGGCCAGAGCGCCCAGGCGGCCGGCGCGGACTCGAGCACCTCCTGGATCCCGAGCAGGGTCGCGCGCGCCGAGTCGGCGGCCTGCAACGCGGGCCAGGCGGTGCCGAAGCCCCACGCAACGGCCCCCACCGCCGCGAGCGTGACGGCGAGCGCCGGGAGGCTGCGCACCACGCCGTCCGCGCCATGCTCGGCCGCGCCGGCGCGCCGCAGGCCGATGCCGAGCCGGTGCAGCGAGAGCGTGGTGATCGCCGTCCAGAGCCCCACGCCGCGCATGAGGCTCGTGGCCGCGTCGCCGCCCCGGTTCAGCAGCACGGACCAGACCACCACCGAGAGGAGGATCCCGAGCTGCGAGCGCGCGAGCTTGTACAGGATGAGCGCCCGGCGCGTGATCGGCGCCGGGAAGAGCATCGCCACCTCCGCACGCGAGAAGGCGAGCGCGGTGCGGTCGGTCCCGAAGACCCACGACCAGGCGAGGTAGCCGACGACGAGCACGCCGAAGAGGCCGGCGACCACCTCCATGCCCTGTCCGCGCCACGGCTCGAGGTCGCCGCCCTGGCGGAAGAGGAAGAACCAGAGGTAGAGGATGCCGAGCACGAAGGCGAGGGCATAGCGCGGCGTGCGCAGCCGCTGCAGCTGCCGGCGGAGCCGGTTCCGCGCCGAGGTGCGGATCAGGTACCAGAGCGCACCGCTCACGCCGCGCCAGGCCCCGCGCCCGAACCGCCGGGCGATCCGGCGCCCGACCCCCCGCCGGATCCCCCGCCGGATCCCCCGCCGGATCCCCCGCGCGGTCCCGCCTCGGCGACCCCGCCGGCGCCCTCGCCCTCGCCCGTGAGCGCGAGGAAGATGTCCTCGAGCGACCGCCCGGCGAGTTCGGGATGCCGCGCGACGATCTCGAGGAGCGAGCCGTACCCCACGCAGCGCCCCTTCCGGATGATGAAGAGCTTGGTGCACAGCTCCTCGACGAGCGTGAGCAGGTGCGAGGAGAGGACGACGGCCGTCCCGGCGCGCGCGCGCGCGGCGATGGTGGCGCGCATGCGCCGCATCCCGGCGGGGTCGAGCCCGGTGAGCGGCTCGTCGAGGATGAGCGCCTCGGGCGCGTGCAGCAGCCCGCACGCGATGGCGAGCTTCTGCTTCATGCCGCGCGAGAGCTCCTCGGGGAGGGCGCGGCGCTTGTCGCCCAGCTCGAGCTCGTCCAGCACCGGGCCGATGCGCGCCTCCACGTCGGGCACGCCGTACACGCGGGCGGTGAACCGCAGGTGCTCCTCGACCGTGAGGTGGTCGAAGAGGTGCGGCTCGTCGGGGATGAACGCGAGCGCGCGCTTGGCCGCGACCGGCGCCTCGCGCAGGTCATGCCCCGCGAGCGCGACCCGTCCCGCCGACGGCGCGATGATGCCGGCGAGGCAGCGGAGGGTCGTGGTCTTCCCCGCCCCGTTGGGCCCGACGAGGCCGAGGATCTCGCCCGGCGCGACCGCGAACGAGATGCCGTCGACGGCGGTGAAGCCGCCGTACCGCTTGGTGAGCTGGTCGACCGTGATCATCGGGGACGCGCCCGCGCTCAGCGCGCGGGCCGCGCCATCGCCTTCAGCACGGCGCTGAGCGCGCGCACGCGCTTCGCGTCCGCCGCGGTCCGCGCCCACTGATCGAGTGTCGCGGCGAGCGCGGTGAGCGCGCGCGCGCGCGCCGGCCCCGTCGCGGCCTCGGCGGCGTCGAGCTCCGCGGCGAGGCGGGCGAGCTGCGCCGCGCCGAGCCCGTTCCAGCGATGCAGCTGGTCGGCGTACGCGCGGGCCACCGGGAAGGCGGCGGGCCACGTGATGCGCCGCTGGTCCTGCGGGTTGAGCACGTCCACGCGCGCGAGCTTCGCCGCGTCGATCTCGTTCTGCGTGAGCTCGCCGCTCGGCACCAGTTCGAGGACGTCGAGGCCGCGCGCGATCTCCGAGCCGTAGATGTACCCGTTGTACCAGTAGCTGGACCACTGGCCCGCGAGCACGAGGCGCGCCGAGTCGACCGGCCCGCGGTCGAAGTAGGCGATCTCGCGCACCGCGTTCGGGTCGGTGAAGTCGGTCACCGAGATCCCGCCCTGGTACCAGGCCTGCACGAAGAGGTCGCGCCCCGGCACCGGGATCAGGTTGCCGTTGTGCGCCACGCAATTCTCCTGCGCCTTCTGCGCGGCCGGGAGCTTGAAGAAGCCGGCCGGCGTGAGCGCGGTCCCCTGGCGCGTGAAGTAGGCGTTGGCGCCCCAGAGCGGGTCGTCGGTCGCGCGGCAGCGCGGCGAGACGCCGCCGCCCCATTCGTCGGTGAAGAGGACCGATGCGCCGTCGTTGTTGAACGTCGCCGAGTGCCAGTAGGCGAAGTTGGGGTCGCTCACCTCGGCCACGCGGCGCGGGTTGGCCGGGTCGCGGAGGTCGAGGAGGATGCCGTTGCCCGAGCAGGCGCCGGCGGCGAGGCCGAGCTCGGCGTAGACCGTGATATCATGGCACATGTCGGTCCGTGCCGTCTCCTGGGCGTTGGGCGCGAGCTTCCCGCCGCGCCAGAGGCCCGCGACGTTGCCGCGCGCGTCGGCGAAGACGCGGGGCATGCTCACGACGGCCGCCGCCGACGGGTTCGCGAGCGGCACGCGGATCACCTCGATCCGGAAGTACGACGAGGTCCGCGTGGTGTCCGCCTCGTCGGGCGAGCAGCCGGTGAGTTCGTTCCCCGAGCGCGCGACCGAGGTGCCGGAGACGTAGACGTACAGGTTGCGCCGGTCCCGCGGGCTCTCGAGCAGCGTGTGGGTATGCGACCCGCGGCAGGTCTGCACCTGCGCCACGACCTTGGGCGCGTCGAGGTTCGCGATGTCGAAGATCCGCACGCCGCGGAACCGCTCGGCGCTCACCGTGTCGGCGACGCCCTGCGTGCCGCAGTCGAGCCGGCCGCGCGTCTCCTCCACCGACATGAAGAGCAGGTCGCCATGCACCGACACATCGCCCTGCCCGCCCGGGCAGGGAATGGTCGCGCGGAGCTTCGGGGCGCGCGCATCCGTGATGTCCCAGACCTGCACGCCGAAGTAGCCGCCCTGGAAGACGAGGTTGCCCTTGAAGGCGAGGTCGGAGTTGATGAAGCCGAAGTCACCGAGGTTCTGCGGGTTGGTGAAGGAGGCGGGGCGCCGGACCGTGGCGACGAGCTCGAGGTTGCGCCGCGCCTCGCCGGCGTCGAAGAGGCCCGCGCGGAGGTTCGCCCGCGGATCGGTCGTGCTCGCGCGCGGGAGGGAGGGCGCGGCGACCGGCTGCTGGGCCGCGAGCGGGGCGGCGGCGAAGGCGAGGGCGGCAGCGAGCCGCGAGGACGCACGGAGGGAGCGGACGAGGCGCATCGCGTGGCGTGGCGGTGGGGGTCGGGTCGGCGGGACATCGATATGTATCCGGGCGCGGGCCGTCGCGCCATCTTTCGCGGATGTCGCTCACCGTCCAGGTGCTCATCGCGCTCCTCGCGGGGCTGGCGTCGGGGATCGCGCTCGGCAGGGCCGACGGTCCGGTGGCGCACGGCGCGCTCGCGGTCATCGGTCCGGTGGGCACCGTGTTCGTCAACGCGATCCGCATGACGGTGATCCCGCTGGTCGTCTCGAGCCTGGTCGTCGGCGTGACCTCGGCGCCCGACCCGCGGGCCGTCGGGCGGATCGGCGCGCGCGCGCTGGTGCTCTTCGTGGCCTTCGTCGGGGTCGCCGCGGGGCTGGGCGTACTGCTCGGCGCCCCGCTCATGGCCGCGCTGCCGCTCGACCCGGCGGCGGTCGCGAGCCTGCGCGCGGGCGCGGCGGGGGGCGCGACGACCGCCGCGGAGGGGGCGAAGGCGATCCCGAGCCTCGGGCAGTGGCTCGTCGCGCTGGTGCCGGCGAATCCCATCCGGGCGGCCGCGGACGGCGCGATGCTGCCCGTCATCGTCACCACCGTGCTCTTCGCGGCGGCACTGCTGCAGGTGGCGGCCGAGCGGCGGGCCGCCGTGGTGCGCGTGATGGAGGGCGTGATGGAGGCGTCGCTCGCGCTCGTGCGGGCGATCCTCGCCTTCGCGCCCATCGGTGTCTTCGCCCTCGCCGTCCCGCTCGCCGCGACGATGGGGGCGACCGCGCTCGGCGCGATCGCCGGCTACATCGTGATCGTCTGCGGGATCTGCGTGCTCTACTGGGTGGCGGTGCTCTACCCCGCGGCCCGGCTGCTCGGCGGCGTGGAGCTGCGGCGCTTCGCGCGCGCGACGCTCCCCGCGCAGTCGATCGCGTTCAGCTCGCGCTCCTCGCTCGCCGCCCTGCCCGCGCTCCTCGACGGGGTGCGCGACACGCTCCGGCTCCCGCCGGCGATCGGGAGCTTCCTCATCCCGCTGGCGGCCACGATGTTCCGCGCCGGCGCGGGGATCGGCCAGACGGTCGGCGTGCTCTTCATCGCGCGGCTCTACGGCGTCGACCTGGGGGCCGCCGAGCTGCTCACGATCGCGGTCACGAGCGTGGTGACCAGCTTCTCGGTGCCCGGCGTGCCGGCCGGCTCGATCATCGTGATGGTGCCGGTGCTCATGGCCGCCGGCATCCCGGTGGAGGGCATCGGCATCCTCATCGGCGCCGACACGATCCCCGACATGTTCCGCACCACCACGAACGTGACGGGGCACATGACGGTGGCGGTGATGCTCGCCCGGCGGGAGACCGTGCATTGACGCGGGGTCCGCTCGCCCTCCTGTTCGACCTCGACGGCACCCTCATCGACTCAATCGGCCTCCTCGTCGCGTCGATGGAGCACGCGTACGAGGGCCGCGAGACGCGCCCGCCGGTGGACGCGTGGATCGCCGGCATCGGGACGCCGCTCGACGTGATGCTGCGGCGCTGGGCGCGCGACGACGCCGACGTGCTCGCCCTCCGCGCGCGCTACCGCGAGTACCAGTTCGCCCACCACGACGCGATGACGAAGGCCTACCCCGGCGTCGTCGAGACCGTGCGCGCGCTGCACGCCGACGGCCATGCGCTCGCGGTGGTGACGTCGAAGCTCGCGGTCGGCGCGCGGAAGTCGCTCGCGTTCATCGGCATCGAGGAGTGCTTCCACGCCGTGGTCGGGATCGAGTCGACCACGCGCCACAAGCCCGACCCCGAGCCGGTGCGCTTCGCGCTGTCGCAGCTCGGGGGGATCCCGCCGGCCCGCGCGCTCTTCGTGGGCGACTCCACCCACGACATGCACGCCGGGCGCGCCGCCGGCGTCGCGACGGCCGCCGCGACCTGGGGCCCGTTCTCGCGCGAGGCGCTCGCCGTCACGGAGCCCACGCACTGGCTCGGGAGCTTCCCCGAGGTCCGCGGCCTCGTGGAGCGGCTCGCGATGGAGTGATGCGGACGCCGGGCACGGCGCGCACGACCGTGCGCGTGTGCTCACCATCCGCGATGCCGCGCGCCTGCTGGCCGCGGCCCTCCACGGGGCGCCGCTCGCCGCGCTCACCGACGCGCTCGGGTTCGGGACGCCGCGCCCGCTCCATCCCCGGGACCTCCCGCGCCTCGGGGTGACCGACGCCCCGCGCGCGGCGGCCGTCACGGCCGGCCCGGGGGCGCTGCGCGCCCTCCTCCTCGAGTGGGACGCCGGCCCCCCGACGCCGGACCGCGTCCCCGCGATCGCCCGCGCGATCGCCCGGCAGGGACCGCAGCACCACTGGCTCCTCGTCGCACGGCACGCTGTGCGCGGGGAGCTGCTCGTCGCCGCCCCCGCCGCGGCCGCGCGGGGCGCGCTCCCGGCGCTCGTCGTCGCGGCCTCGATCCGCGAGTCGGACGCCGAGACCTTCGCGGCCCTCGCCGCCGCCGGCGGCGCGAGCGACCCCGCGGCGCTCGTGCACCTGCGGTGGCGCGAGGCGCTCGGCCGCGACGCGCTCACGCGCCGCTTCTACCGCGACCTCGAGCGCGCGGTCGCGCGCCTCGCGGAGACCGCCGTCGGGCGCGCGGATGCGCGCGACCGCCGCAGCATCGCGCTGCTCACCGCCTCGCGCCTGCTCTTCCTCGCCTTCCTCGAGACCAAGGGCTGGCTCGACCGCGACCGCGCCTTCCTGCGGCACCAAATGGAGCGCGTGGCCACGCAGGGCGCGCTGCACCGCCACCTGCTCGAGCCGCTCTGCTTCGGGACCCTCAACACGCCCTGGCCCGGCCGCGCGCGCGCCGCCCGCGCCTTCGGGCGCGTCCCGTTCCTCAACGGCGGCCTCTTCCAACGTGCCGTGGTGGAGACGCGCCTGCGCGCGCTCCGCCTCGACGATGACGCGATCGCCGCCGTGATCGGCGAACTCCTCCCCCGCTACCGGCTCACGGCGCGCGAATCGTCGGTCGAGCTCGCCGACGCGGCCGTCGACCCCGAGATGCTCGGCCGCGCGTTCGAGTCGCTCATGGCCGGCGACGTGCGGCGCGCGCGCGGCGCGTTCTACACGCCACAGCCGCTCATCGCGCACCTCACGGGCAACGCGCTCGGCGTCGCGCTCGAGGCGCGGGGGCCGGACGCGCTCCGCATCCTCGATCCCGCCTGCGGCTCCGGGGCCTTCCTCGTGCACGCGCTCGAGGCGATCGCCGCGCTGCGGACCGCGCGCGGCGACGCGCGCCCGGTGAGCGCCGTGCGCCGCGAGGTGCTCACGCGGTCGATCTTCGGCGTCGACGTCGACCCCACGGCCGTCTGGCTCTGCCAGCTCCGGCTCTGGCTCTCCGTGGTCGTCGAGGACGAGCGCGATGACCCCATGCGCCTCCCGCCGCTCCCCAACCTCGACCGCAACATCCGCGAGGGTGACGCCCTCGCCGGCCGGGGCTTCGAGGACGCCCGCCTCCCCGACGGGGCGGCGCTCGCCACCTTGCGGCTGCGCTACACACGCGCGAGCGGCGCGCGCAAGCGCACCCTCGGCCGCGCGCTCGATGCCGCCGAGCGTGCCCGCGCCATCGACGCCTGCACCCGGCGCATCGCCGCGCTCGGCGCACGGCGCCGGGAGCTCCTGCTGGCGGCCCGCACGAGGGACCTGTTCGCCTCGCGCCGTACCCCGACGAGCACGGACCGGCGGCGCCTGCTCGAGCTGCGCGCGGAACTGCGGGAGGCGCGGGCCGCCGCGCGCCGCCTGCGCGACGGCGGGGCGCTCCCCTTCTCGTTCGCGACGCACTTCCCCGAGGTCGCGGCGGCGGGCGGCTTCGACCTGGTGGTCGGCAACCCGCCGTGGGTCCGGCCGCACGCGCTCCCGGCCGGGGAGCGGGAGTCCCTGCGGGCGCGGTTCCGCGTGCTGCGGCACGCGGCGTGGGAGGCGGGCGCGGCCGCGGCGGGGGCCGGACGCGGATTCGCCTCGCAGGCCGACCTCGCCGCACCGTTCGTGGAGCGCAGCGTCGCGCTCACCCGTCCCGGCGGCGCGATCGCCCTGCTGGTGCCGAGCAAGCTCTGGAGCGCGCTCGCCGGCGGCGGCGTGCGCGACCTGTTCGCCCGGGATGCGGCGCTGCGCGCACTCGACGACTGGCCCGGCACGAGCGCGGGGTTCGACGCGGCGGTGTATCCCTCGGCCCTCCTCGCGCGGCGCGTCGCGCCGTCGGACGCCGACGACGTGCAGTGCGTGCTCCATGACGCGGGCACGACGCGTCGCTGGCGGACGCCTCGGGGCGCGCTGGCGATCGAGGAGTCGCGCGGGGCGCCCTGGCTGCTGCTGCCGCCCGAGGTCCGGGCGGCCTTCGATGCGCTCGCGCGCGCCGGCGTGTCGCTCGCGGCGTCCGCGCTCGGCCGGCCGATGCTCGGCGTCAAGAGCGGCTGCAACGCCGCCTTCGTCGTCGAGCGGGGTGACAGCGCGGACGGGCTCACCTCCGTCCGCTCGGATGGCCGGTGCGGCGCGGTCGAGGCGTCGATGCTGCGACCGGTGCTGCGCGGCGAGCACCTGCGCGCGTGGGCGGCGAGCGCCACCGCCGACCGGTCCGCCCTGCTCTGGACGCACGACGAGCGCGGCGCCCCGCGCGACGGACTGCCGGCGGCGACCGCGCGCTGGCTCGCGCAATGGCGTCATGAGCTGGAGCGTCGCAGCGACGGCGGCGGCGCGCGGTGGTGGACGCTCTTCCGCACCGAGGCCGCCCGCGCCGACCGCGCCCGCGTCGTCTGGGGCGACATCGGGCGCGTGCCGCGCGCACTCGTCCTCCGGCCGGGTGACCCGACCGTTCCGCTCAACACCTGCTACGTGCTGCGCACGCCGACCATCGACGATGCGCACGCGCTGGCCGCGCTGCTCAACGCGCCGCCCGTCGCTGCCTGGCTCAACGCGATCGCGGAACCCGCGCGAGGGGGATACCGGCGCTACCTCGGCTGGACCTGCGCGCGCCTGCCGCTGCCGCGCGACTGGAGCACGAGGCGGGGGCCGCTCGCCGCGCTCGGGCGGGCCGGCGCCGCGGGGGAGATCCCGAGTCCGGAGGCGCTGACCCGGGCCGTCGTCGAGGCGTATGCGCTCGACGCCCGGGCGCTGCAGCCGCTCCTCGACTGGGACGCTGCGCGGCGTGGACTGGTGCGGTGAGCGCGCGGCGCGCACTCGCCGCGCGCGTGCTCGGCGCGCCGGAGGCGGGGCGCGTCGGTTCGACACGTCCGCGCGATGCGCCGTCCCGGGTCGGACGGTTCACCCTGCGGCCGCAGCAGGTGGCCACCGTCGACGAGCTGCGCGCCGCCCTCGACGAGTTCGGGGGCGCGCTCCTCGCCGATCCGCCCGGCGCCGGAAAGACCGTCGTGGCCCTCGCGGTCGCGGCCACCCATCCCCGCACCCTGGTCCTTGGTCCCGCCGCGCTCCGTGCGCAGTGGGCGGAGGCGGCCGCACGCGCGGGCGTCGAGGCGCGCTACCTCTCGCTCGAGGCCCTCTCGCGCGGGCACCACCTCCCGGACGCGGCCTTCGTCATCGTCGACGAGGCGCACCTTGTGCGC
>CAZPJF010000052.1:0-13825 GCA_964586095.1 uncultured Gemmatimonas sp.
GCACAGCGTGAACTCGTGCGTGCGCCCCTCGATCGCCCGCACCAGCACGTCGGTGATCCCCGGCGCGCTCATCTCCGGCATCAGGTCGTACGTCGCCACCTTCTGGCTGGGCACGAGGATCCGCTCCTCGCCCGCGTACGGCACCTCGTTCCCGCCGTTGAAGAAGTAGGTCACGTGCGGGTACTTCTCCGTCTCCGCCGTGCGCAGCGTCGACATCCCCTCGTCCTCGAGCACCTCGGCCACGATCCTCGCCATCGAGAAGGGCTCGAACCCGATCGGCAACCCGAAGGTCTGGTCGTACTGCGTCATCGTCGCGACGTGGAGCGCGGGGCGGTCGCGCACGTCGAACCCGTCGAATCCCGGGATCGCGAGCGCCCGCACGACCTGGCGCATCCGGTCCGACCGGAAGTTCCACGTGATCACCGCATCGCCGTCGCGCATCGGCGCGACCGCGCGGCCGTCGCGCACCACCACGGCCGGCTCCTGGAACTCGTCCGTCGTGCCGGCGGCGTAGTTCGCCTCGATGAACGCGAGCGGGTCCGCGGTCGACGGCCCCGCACCGCGCACGGCGGCATCGTACCACTTCTGGGTGCGCGCCCAGCGCTGGTCGCGGTCCATCCCGAAGTAGCGTCCGCCGATGCTCGCCACCACCGCCCGGTCGCCGATGCGCGCGAGCAGCGCGCGCACGAAGCCGAGCGCCGACGTCGGGAGCGTGTCGCGCCCGTCGAGGAGCAGGTGCAGCGCCACGCGCGGCACCCGCTCGCGGCTGGCGAGGTCGACCAGCGCGAGCAGGTGGTCGTCGTGCGCATGCACGCCGCCGTCGCCCACGAGGCCCACGAGGTGCAGCGTGCCGCCGCGCGCGCGCGCATGGGCGCACGCCGCCCGGAAGGCCGCGTTGGCGAGGAACGAGCCGTCGCGGATCGCGTCCCCGATGCGCACGAGGTCCTGCAGCACCACGCGCCCCGCGCCGAGGTTGAGGTGCCCCACCTCGCTGTTCCCCATCTGGCCCTCGGGCAGCCCCACCGCGCGCCCGCTCGCCTGCAGCAGCGTGCGCGGCGCGCGCGCCCAGAGGCGGTCCCACGTCGGGGTCCGCGCCAGCGCGATCGCGTTCCCCTCGGTCGATTCCCGATGGCCCCATCCGTCCAGCACCACCAGGACGACCGGCCGATCCACCTTCGAAGCCATTGTGGCCCTGTGCGAGTGCGGGGTATACCTTCGGAGCCGGCGCGCGATGCCACTCAACTGAGACGCGCGCGCGAGGCAATCTAGTCCCGTGACTCCCCCCCTACCAGCGATGCGACGCCTTCGTTCCCTCGGTCCGTTCCCGCATGTCGCGATCCTCGTCGCCCTGCTCGCCGCTCCCGCCGCGGCGACGCTCGGCGCGCAGGTCCGCGCCACGCGCGACGCCGAGGTGCGCGCCACGCCCGACGGCGCCGTCATCGCCACCGTGCAATCGGGCACCACATGGGAGGGCGCCGGCGCGCGCGGAGGCTTCACGCGCGTCACGCTCGACGGCTGGGTCGACGCGTCGCTGCTCGCCGGCCGCCGCGACAGCTTCCCGGCGAGCATCGGCGGCAGCGGGACCGTGCGGCTCCGCGCGGAGCCCTCGCTCAACGGCCGCATCCTCGGCATGCTCGAGGCCGGTGCGGGGCTCCGGATCGCCGAGCGGCGCGACGGGTGGGCGCGCGTCCGCCGTGATGCCTGGATCCTGTCGAGCGCGGTCGCGCCCGCCCCCGCGCGCACCGCGAGCGGGCCGGCGAGGGCGGCTGCCGACCCCGCCCCGACCAAGGCCGCCGGCTCGGCAGGACGCGGTGGGGAGCCGCCGCGTGGCGGCAATTCCTCACCGGGCGCTGCATCGCCGTCCGCCGGCGCGGCGGCCGCCGCGACCGAGCCGGCGGCATCCGACGAGCCCGTGCGCGAGGGGATGCTGCGGGCCGCCGCCGCTGTCCCGTTGCGGCGCGCGCCGGGCACCGCCCCCATCGGCGCGCTCGAGCGCGGCGCGGTCGTCGACCCCGTCGCGCGCGACCGCGGATGGGTGCGCGTGCGGATCGATGCGTGGGTCCCCGAGAGCCTCTTCGTCCCGGCCGACTCGAGCTTCGTGAACGCGCTCACGGCGGCCGACCTGCGCCTCGACCCCGAGTTCTACCGCGGCCGCACCGTGCGCTGGACGGTGCAGGTGGTCTCGTTGCAGACGGCCGACCCGCTGCGCCGCGCGCTCGCCGCGGACGAGCCCTATCTCCTCGCGATGGGGCCGGAGGGTGAGAACGCGATCCTCTACCTCGCGGTGCCGCCCTCCCTCCTCGAACAGGCGCGCGGCCTCCCACCGCTCGCGGAGGTCGTGGTCACCGCGCGCGTCCGGAACGGCCGCTCGCAGCCGACCGGCGCGCCCGTCCTCGACCTGCTGAGCCTCGTGCGGCGATGAACCCGCGCGCCGTCCTGCTCACCGTCACCGCGGTGCTCGGCCTGGGCAGCGGGGCGCTGTTCGAGCGCCGACGGCGATTGCAGGCCGACCTGGTGCACGTCGCCGCCGCGACCGATTCCGCGATCGCCGCCACGGCCGACGCCCGGCTCGCGGCGGAGGTCGACCGCGTGCGGCTCGCGCTCGAGGAAGCGAGGAGCGCGAACGCGCAGGGTGCCGACGCCCATCTCGCGCTGCAGCTCGGCGACGGGCTGCTCACCCTCGAGCGGGGCGACATCGTCTTCCGCAGCACGACCGCGGTGGCGGACGTCCCGCGCGGCGTGCTGCGCGTGGAGGCCGTCGAAGCCGGTGTGGTCCGCCTCGAGGGCGGCGTCGTCCTTCAGCCGTCCCGGACGACGGACTCGCTCCCGCCCGCGCGCGGCACCATTCGCATCCCCGCGGCGGACTTCGCCGCGATCCGCCCGAACCTCAAGCCGGGCCTCACGGCCTTCCTGTACTGATGCGCGAGGACGCGAGCCGGGAGGACGCGAGCCGGGAGGACCCGAGCCGGGAGGACGCGAGCCGGGAGGACCCGAGCCGGGAGGACCCGACGGCCGCCGACGCATCCCGCGCGCCGCGCCCTCCGAGCCCAGCGGGCGCCGGCGCAGGGATTCCCCGGCTCGTGATCCCGGGCCTCGTCGCGGTGCTCTTCGCGGGCAGCATCGGCTGGCAGTGGAACGACGCGGCCCGGCTCGCCCGCGAGCGCGCGGCGCTGCGGCTCCAGCTCGCATCGGCCTCGGCGACCCTCGCGTCGGCGCGTGACGCCGCCGACCGGGCCGCCGGTGCGCTCGCGGAGCGGCTCGAGGCGCGCGCCGCCCGCGACTCGGCCTCCAACGTGCCCTACCTCGTGATCTCGGTCGCCGACAACCGGCTCTGGTTCCGCCGCGGCGAGGAAGTCCTCTTCGAGACGCGGGTCGCCACCGGGAGCGGCAAGTTCCTCGAGAAGACGGGGGGCGGCGGCGAACAGTGGAAGTTCGAGACACCGCGCGGCCGGCTGGTGGTGGAGCGGAAGGACGTCGAGCCCGCCTGGATCCCACCGGACTGGCACTATGTCGAGGCCGCCCAGAAGCAGAAGCTGGAACTCGTGCGGCTGCGACCGGGGATGACGGTGCCCGCCGCCGGGGGCGCCGTGGTCACCATCAGCGGTCTCAACGTCGTCACGCGATACCCGGACGGCCGAGAAGTCCCGTTCGAGGTCCGGGACGGCCACGAGATCCGGGTGGGAGACAAGCTGATCGTTCCGCCGTTCGGCACCGCGCAGCGCCGCTACCAAGGGGTGCTGGGAGCCAACCGGCTCTACCTGGGGGACGGGTACGGGATCCACGGTACCGATGCGCCATGGACTATTGGCCAATCGGTCAGTCACGGCTGTATCCGGGTGCGGAACGAGGACATCGAGACGCTGTTCCGCATCGTCGCGGTCGGCACGCCGGTCTATGTATACTGACCGTCTGGAACCCCCTTGCTGACCGAAGGGTAAGACCCGAGGCTTTGCCGAAGCTGAGGGCAAGCCTTGTCACTTTGGGACTGCGGCGCGAAGCCTTTCGCGGCTACCTTCAGTCCTCGCCGCGACACCAGCCTCCAGAGTCCTGCCCGTGCAGCTCGTCACCCCCACGTGTGCCCCGCGGCCCCGCCGGCGCCTCTTCCTCCTCGCGGCGATCCTCGTTCTCGGCTCCGCCGCCGGCGTCGCCTCTGCTGACGCCGCCCCCGGCGATCCGGTCGTGACCGTGTCCGACTCGCTGCGCGGGCGCAGCGGCCGGCTCCGGTTCCGGGTGCTGCGGCCGGACGCCAGCGTGACCCACGAACTCGAGCCCGTCGCGCGCCTCTTCGGCGCCGACGCCCTCGCGCGTCCCGGCCTGCTCACCGTGCGGGACTCGCTCTCTGCCGAGCCGTTCACCTTCGTTTCGCTCGTCCCCTTCGGCCAGAAGCAGGACGGGCGCATCGGCCTCTACCGGGTGGGGCGCTGGCCGGGCGAGGTGCGTCGGCCGCGCTCCGACGCCTATCGCGTTCCCGACGGCTTCATCCAGGTGGACGAGTGGGCCCGCGAGGTGCGCGTCTCCACGCACTTCACGCTCGGGCAGTTCCTCACGAAGGACCAGGGAGCGGTGTGGCCCAAGATGCTCCTTCTCGACGAGCGCCTCATCGACAAGCTCGAGCTGGTCGTCTCGGAGCTCCGCCTCGCCGGGATCCGGGCCGAGGGACTCGGCGTGCTCTCGGGCTTCCGGACGCCGCAGTACAATGCCCGCGGCGGCAAGGCCAGCGGTCGGGCGAGCGACAGCCGGCACCAGTACGGCGACGCGGCCGACGTCTACGTCGACGCCAACGGGGACGGCAGCATGGACGACATCACCGGCGACAAGCGGGTGGACATCCGCGACGCGGTGAAACTCGCGCGCCTCGTCGAACGTGTGGAGCAGAAGTACCCCGAGCTCGTCGGCGGCGTCGGCGTCTACCGCGCCACCGGGGCGCACGGCCCGTTCGTCCACATCGATGCGCGTGGCACCCGCGCGCGCTGGGGTTTCCCGCAGTGAACGACCTGCTCAAGGACCGCATCCTCCGCCGGCTCGAGGCGCTCCCCGAGGCGCGGCAGTACCAGGTCCTCGACTACATCGAGTTCCTCGAGTCCCGGTACGCCGAGCGGCAGGCGCCGGGACCGAACGTCTTCCAGCGGTTCGCCGAGGGGATCGAGGACACGCTGCGCGCCGGGAACGTCTCCGCCAGCACCGTGGCGCAGGCGATGGGGTTCATGAGCCAGGCCATGAACGTGCTGGGCGGCGTGGCGGCCGCCGGCAAGTCCGTCGCGGGTGACCTCGTCGGCGGCGCGAAGGCCGCGACCGCGAAGGCGGCGGAGGCCGCCCGCACCGCGGAGGCCGCTCGGCCCGCGGGCGTCGACGCGCCGAAGCCCGCGTCGGACGAACGGCCCCCGGCGAGCGGCGCGCCGTAGCCCGCTGGAAATGCGGTCGGGCCACGAGCAAATTGCAGGATGGGACTCCCTGCTGATCGCATCCGCTCCGACGCCGCGCTGACCTTCGACGACGTTCTGCTCGTCCCGCGGCACTCGCTGGTCCACCCGAAGGACGTCACCACGGCCAGCCGCTTCACGCGCGGCCTCACCCTCCAGGTGCCGCTGATCTCCGCGGCGATGGACACGGTCACCGAGTCGGAGATGGCGATCGCGATGGCCCGCGCCGGCGGCATCGGCGTGCTGCACAAGAACATGTCGATCGACCGGCAGGCCGCCGAGGTCGACCGCGTGAAGCGCTCCGAGAGCGGGATGATCCGGAACCCGATCACGCTGCAGCCGAGCGCGACGCTGCGCGAGGCGGTCGCGCTCATGGCGCGGTTCCGCATCAGCGGCGTGCCGGTCGTCGACGACGCGGGGACGCTCGTCGGGATCATCACCAACCGCGACCTGCAGTTCGAGCGGCATCTCGACCGCCCGCTCGCCGAGGCGATGACCCGGGACCGGCTGGTCACCGCGCCCGCGGGGACCTCGCTCGACGAGGCCGAGCAGATCCTCGGGAAGCACCGAATCGAGAAGCTCCCGGTGGTCGACGGGGCGGGGAAGCTCATCGGCCTCATCACGGTGAAGGACATCCACAAGCGCCGGCAGTACCCCAACGCGGCGAAGGACGCCGAGGGGCGCCTGCTGGTGGCGGCGGCCATCGGCGCCGGGGGTGACTACCTCGCCCGCGCCAAGGCGCTCATCGACGCGGGCGTCGACGCCCTCATCGTCGACACGGCGCACGGGCACTCGCAGGGGGTGCTCGACGCCACGGCCCGGGTGCGCGAGGCGTTCCCGGCGGTCCAGCTCGTGGCCGGGAACATCGCCACCACCGGCGCGGCGCGGGCCCTGGTCGAGCGCGGCGTGGACGGCATCAAGGTCGGCGTCGGCCCGGGGTCGATCTGCACCACCCGCGTCGTGACGGGCATCGGCGTGCCGCAGCTGACGGCCATCATGGATGCCATCGCCGGCGCGGGCGACATCCCCATCATCGCCGACGGCGGGATCAAGTACTCCGGGGACATCGTGAAGGCGATCGGCGCCGGCGCCTCGACGGTCATGATGGGCTCCATGCTCGCGGGTACCGAGGAGAGCCCCGGCGAGTCGATCCTCGCCGAGGGGCGCCGCTTCAAGATGATCCGCGGCATGGGCTCCCTCTCGGCCATGCAGGACGGCAGCGCCGACCGCTACTTCCAGGACGGCGAGATGGCGTCGAAGAAGTTCGTCCCCGAGGGGATCGAGGGGCGCGTGCCGTACAAGGGCCCCGTGGCCGATGTGCTCTACCAGATGGTCGGCGGCCTCCGGTCGGGCATGGGGTACGCGGGGTGCGGTTCCATCGACGCGCTGCGGACCGAGGCCGAGTTCGTGCGCATCACGCCGGCCGGCCTCCGCGAGTCGCACCCGCACGACGTGACCATCACGCGCGAAGCGCCGAACTACTCCGTCTGACCGTGAGCGAGCTCCTCGCGGTCCCCGCCGCGCGGCGCGCGGCGATCGAGCGCCTCGCGGCCGCGCTGCGGCCGGGGATGACCGTCGCACTCTCGACGCACATCAACGCCGACGGCGACGGCTGCGGCTCGCAGACGGCCCTCGTGCGGCTCCTCGGCCAGATGGGCGTGCGCTCCTTCATCGTGAACCCCACCCCGTGGCCCGAGCTCTTCCGCTGGCTCCTCGCGGATGACGTGGAGGACCGGTCGCCCGAGGGCGCGGCGGCGCTGAAGGGGATCGACCGGCTGGTCGTCCTCGACATCAGCGACGTGAAGCGCCTCGGCGTGCTCGCCGAGGCCGTGCGGGCGATGCCGCATGACGCGCTCGTCATCGACCACCACCTGCCCGGGGACGAGCCACCCGGCACCATCATGCTGAGTGACACCGCCGCGTGCGCCACGGCGGAGCTGGTGTACGACTTCGCGCGCGAGCGCGGCCTCACCATCACCACCGCCGTCGCCAAGTCGCTCTACACCGCGCTGGTGACGGACACGGGCGGGTTCCGCTTCGGCAACACCTCGCCCCGGTGCCTCGCGGTGGCGGCCGAGCTGCTCACCGCCGGCGTCGACCCCGAGCAGATGTACCAGCGGATCTATGGGAGCGTCCCGCTCGGCCGGCTGCACCTGCTGCGCGACGCGCTCGACAGCCTGCAGGTGGACATGGGGCACGGGATCGCCTGGGTGCGCGTCGCCGCCGGCGCGCTCGAGCGCCACGGCGTGTCGTCCGAGGACCTCGACGGCGTGGTGGAGCATCCGCGCTCGATCGCCGGGGTGCGCCTCGCCCTCCTCTTTCGTGACCTCGGACACGGCAAGGTGAAGGTCTCGTTCCGTAGCGTGGCGGGTGTGAACGTGAACACCCTGGCCCGGGCCTTCGGGGGCGGGGGGCATGCGCGCGCGTCGGGTGCGCTCGTGGCGGGGGGCCCCTCGGAGGTCGAGGCCCGCGTCCTCGATGAGGCGCGGCGGCTGCTGGAGGCCGGCGTCCTCGCCGACTGAGGGCCGCCGGTCCGGGCCCGGGTGACACAACGTGACGGGGACGGGCGACCGGGCCGGTGCCGCTGTTGCGGTGGCCGTGCCCCATCGGTCTATTGAGACGTGGGCGAAGGGGGGGCCGTGGCGGCCCCGCCGGGCGGACCGGGCGACGGAGCGATCAATGGCGTGGCGGACATCGACTGACGGGCGACGCGCACGACGGGGGTTCACCATCGTCGAGCTGCTCATGGTCATGGTCATCCTCGGACTGATGGTCGCCGTGGCGGCCCCGCGGATCGACGTGTCGCGCTATCGCGTGAACTCCTCGATGCACGTCCTCGGCTCGACGATGCTGACGGTGCAGCGCCAGGCGATCACGCAGCAGCACAACATCATCGTGCAGTTCGACACGGCGGGGCACCGGCTCGTCATCCACGAGGATGCGGACAACGACGGCACCGTGGACTCCGGCGAGCACGTGCGCGCGGTGTCGATCGGCGAGGGGATCGTGTTCGGGCGCGGGACCGCCCCGGCGATGCCGCAGGGCGGGGCGACCGTGCAGGTGAGCAAGCAGGTCGGGGGGCTTCCGGCGATGGTGTTCCATCGTGACGGCTCGGCGAGCGAGGCCGGCGGCTTCTACGTAACCTCCCTCCGGGAAGCGCGGGATGGGCAGCACCCCGACGACACCCGGGCGGTCTGGGTGGCCCGGGCGACCGGCCGCGCGACCTTCCACCGCTATCGATCCGACGGCTGGGTCAAGGCGTTCTGACGATGAAGGCACGAGAGGGGTTCACCCTGATCGAGGTCGTGATGGCCATGTCGATCCTGCTCATCGTGATGCTCACGCTGATCACGATGACCGGGCGCACGGTGCACATCACCACGACGTCCGAGCGCGAGCAGGCGGCCATCCAGCTGGCCACCGACCGCACGGACGAGGTGCGCAGCAACCCCAACTACGCGGGGCTCGACAGCCTCTACGAGGGGACCGACACGAGCTTCGCGACGCTCCAGGGGTTCACGCGCACGACGGTGATCGAGCGCACCACCTCGGGTGGGCACGACTACAAGAAGGTCACCGTGCGCGTGACCGGCCCCGGCCTCCTGGCACCGGTCTCGCGCACCATCGTGGTGGCGGCCCCATGACGACCCATCCGCGGTTCCGCGCCCGGCGCGGCATGACGCTCATCGAGATGATGGTCTCGCTGGTCATCTTCTCGTTCGTGACCGCCGGCGCCCTCCTGCTGCTCCGGTCGGAGAGCCGGAGCTTCAATTTCGGCGCCGAGCGCGTGGCGATGTACCAGAACGGCCGCTTCGCGATCAACGAGATGGAGAAGGACCTGCGGACCTCGGGCGCCGGCGCGCCCGACATCCAGCCGCAGCTCATCTACATCGCCGACAGCGTGATCGCGTTCAACGCGAACTACTGGACGAACACCGCGGGCGACGTCGAGGCGGTCTACTACAACCCGGATGCCCCCGACAGCGCCGTGATGGCGCTCCGGAAGGCCGGCCAGGTCACGATCCCCTACACGGTGATCGCGTACCCGGACACGAACTACAACGTCGGGGCCTCGAACAGCGCCTCCGAGACGATCATCTTCTGGTTCGCCCGCGACACCAGCACCGCGCGCACCGACGACTTCGTCATCTACCGGAAGGTGAATCGGCTCGCCGCCGAGATCGTCGCGTCGAACATCCTCCGGACGTCGGGCGTCCCCTTCTTCGAGTACTTCCGCGTCCGCTCCACGGCCGCCGGCATCCAGACCATGAGCCAGGTCCCGGTCGGCGAGCTGCCGATGCGCCACTCGCGGCCGATCCACCTCGCGATCAACGACACGGGGGCCCTCGCGCGCATCGACAGCATCCGCGCCGTGCGGGTCAACTTCACCGTGTCCAACGGCCTCTCCGGCGACGCCGAGCGCGTGCGCAGCCTCTCGCGGCTCATCCGGCTCCCGAACATGGGCCTCGTGAACACGAAGAGCTGCGGCGACCAGCCCATCTTCACGTCGGCCGTCACCGCCGACACCACGTTCGCGTCCGACAGCGTCACGCGGATCGTGCGGCTCACCTTCGTGCGCTCGATCGACGAGCTCTCGGGCGAGCGGGACGTCGAGCGCTACGTGATCTACCGCCGGCGCACCTCCGACACCGACTGGGGGTCCGCCTACGCGACCATCCCGGGCGGCGACTCGCTCTACGTGTACAACGATGCCGGCATCGTGAGCGGCGACACCCTGGTGTATGGCGTCTCGGCGCAGGACTGCACGCCGTCGCTCTCCACCATGCGCACCTCCTCGAACGTCACGATCCCCTGATCGGAGTCCAGATGACCACACGCCCCCGCTTGCGGCCGCGGCGCGGCATCGCGTTGCTCGTCGTGCTGCTCGTCTCGCTCGCGGTCGCCGCCATCGCCTCGGGCGCGACCTTCCTGAGCCTCAACACCTCGCTCGTGAGCACCTATCACGGGCGCCTGAGCGTGCTCGAGAGCGTCGCCGACGCCGGCCTCGAGCAGGCGCGGTCGGCGCTCAACGGCATCGACTCGCTCTACCCGGACTCCGGCTACATCACCTACGAGAACGGCGTCAATGCCACCGACGCCTCCGGTTCCACGATCCCCGGGGTCCAGCGCTGGACGTACGTCGGGCCGACGGGCAACACCTCCGGCCAGTACGGCGTCTTCGGCAGCATCGTGACCGTCGTCGAGGACCAGACCGGCAACCGCATCGTCCGCCGGCTCGAGGTGTTCCAGGAGAGCTTCGCGAAGTACGCCTACTTCACCGATGTCGAGGGCTCGATCGTCTTCGGCGCGAACGACGTCCTCTACGGACCCGTCCACTCCAACGACGTGATCCGCATCCAGGCGGCGAGCCCGGGGGCCACCTTCTGGGGCCGCCTCAAGACCGCGCAGACGATCAACAACCGGAGCTGGGGCAACTACAACGCCGGCTACGAGGAGAACGCGGACGAGATCCCGTTCCCGGAGACCGCGGCCCTCACCAAGCTCCTCGCGCAGGCCACGGCCGGCGGCACCAACTTCACGAGCAGCACGGCAGGGAGCGCGGGACAGGCCTCGATGCGCATCGAGTTCGTCGCGCTCGACCTGAACGCCGATGGCGACAGCTCCGATTCCGACGAAGGCTTCATGAAGATCTACGACGTGACCAACACCGCGAACACCTGGTGGGTCACCGCCGACACGACCGGCAACTTCGGTACGAACGGCCTGACGCAGTCACGCAACTGCGGCCACATCAGCGCCACCGGCACCGGCGCGCACACGGCCTTCAAGACCTTCCGCCACCATGCCTCGGGCTCGTCGCAGGACCAGCGCGGCTGGGCCGTCAACAACGGCACGCAGCGCGCCTGCTACCTGGGCGGATCGAACATCCTCAATGACTGGACGACCCCGGCGGGCTCGTTCCTCGCCACCGACTCGCTCGGTGCGTGGCGCGCGTGGACCGGCACCGTCGACTCCCGCGTCAGCACCGCGCGCCCGGCGGACGCCGGCTACCTGTGGCCGATCTCGCGCGCCCTGAATCCCAACTTCAAGGGCGTCATCCACGTCACCGGCAAGGTCGCGATCTCCGGCAAGCTCCGGGGCTCCATCACCCTCGCGGCCACCGGCAACATCATCATCGTCGACAACCTCACGTACGTCCGCAACCCGGGCGGCACGACCCCCTGCAACTCCCCCGAGCGCGACATGCTCGGGCTGTTCAGCGGCGAGGACGTCGTCGTCGCCGACAACCTGATCAACGCGCCCTACCGGCCCACGACCTCGGGCACCCACCGCACGTGGTCGAACCGCGGGGGCGACGAGTACATCCACTCGGTCGTGCTCGCGCTCTCGAACTTCACGGCCGAGAACTACGACCAGGACCCGACGAACGTCGAGGACTGCCAGGGGGCCGACAACGCCCGCGGCTGCCTCTTCCTCACCGGCGGCATCATCCAGTACACGCGTGGCCCGGTCGGCCAGACCAACGGGCGCGGCTACATCAAGCGCTACCAGTACGATGCCTGCGCCGGCCTCAACCCGCCGCCCTACTTCCCGACCACGGGCCACTTCGTGCGCGGGCACTACTACGAGATCGACCCGGTGGGCTTCGACATCGACACCTACTGGCAGCTGCTGATCCCCGCGCCCTGAGTGCCCCCCGTCCCTGGCCCGCCGCACGGGGCCTCCGCGAACGCGGAGGCCCCGTGCTCTTTGTGGCAGGCCGTGTCCGGTCTATCGTTCAGGACACCGCACACCCGTTCCTCGCGTCCTTCCGTCAATGTCCGACACGCTGCAGGCACGCCTCGCCGAGGCCCTCGCCCCCATCGCCAATCCCCGCACCGGCGCCTCGCTCTACCAGACCCAGCAGGTGCGCGACATCGCCGCGACCCGCGAGGGCCGGGTCCGCGTCACCCTCCTCCTCGCCGCGCAGGACGACCCGACGCTCGCCCGCCAGGTCCGACAGGCCCTCGAGCGCGTCGAGGGGGTCACCGATGTCCGGGTGGACGTGAAAGACGCGGCCGAGGCCGCGCCGGCCGGCCCCGCCTCCGCCGGTCCGGCACGTGCGCGCACGCTCCCCGTGATGGGCGACCAGACCCCGGCACCGCGTGCGCCCGCCGCGCCCACCCCGGTGGCCTACCCGGGGCTCGGCCGCATCATCGCGGTCTCCTCGGGGAAGGGCGGCGTGGGCAAGTCGACCGTGACGACGAACCTGGCGATCGCGCTCGTGAAGGCCGGGTACCGCGTCGGGCTCATGGACGCCGACATCTACGGCCCGAACATCCCGCGCATGATGGGCGTCGACGAGGCGCCGCCGGTGAAGAACGACAAGATCCAGCCGCTCGTCGCGCATGGCGTCAAGGTGATCTCCCTGGGCTTCCTCATCGAGCGCGACCAACCCGCCATCTGGCGCGGTCCGATCGTGATGAAGATCATCACGCAGTTCCTGCGCGACGTGGACTGGGGCACCCTCGACGTGCTGCTGGTGGACATGCCGCCGGGCACCGGGGACGCGCAGCTCTCGCTCGTGCAGGCCACGCAGGTGGCGGGCGCGGTGATCGTCACCACGCCGCAGGAGGTCGCCGTCGGCGACGCGCTGCGCGGGGCGATGATGTTCCGGCGCGTCGGCGTGCCGGTGCTCGGCGTCGTCGAGAACATGAGCTACTTCGAGTCCCCGGAGACGGGGAAGCCGATGGCGATCTTCGGGTCGGGCGGCGGCAAGCGGCTCGCCGACGAACTGCAGGTGCGGCTGCTGGGTGAGGTGCCGCTCCATCCGCCCGTGCTGGAGGGCGCGGATCGTGGCGCCCCCATCGTGGTCTCCGAGCCGGCGAGCTCGGCGGCGCGCAAGCTGACCGCCGTGGCGCTGGCGGTGGCCGAGCAGCTCGGCGTGAAGCCGGCTACTGGGGGGTAGCGCCGGGGCGCGCCGGGATCGGGCGGCGCGCCGCCGCCACGCCGGCCACCGGCGTCGGCGTCTGCCACCCTTGCAGCGGCGGCGTCGGCCGCTCGGCGCTGCGCCGCGCGCCCGCGCCGGCCCTCGACAGGAGCGCCGCACCGAGCCCCGCACTCGCCGCGACCCACGCGATCGCGAGGGCGACGATGCGCGCCACGAGCGCGACCATCCCGGTGCCCTGCAGCGCGGCCGCGAGGATCCACGGGGCCATGAGCACGAGCACGCCGATGGTGAGGGCACGCACGGCGTCGGCACGCGACGCGCCCTCCCGCCGCCCTCGGCTGAGCGAGCGCCCCGTCACCAACGCGAGCGCGAGCCAGCCAAGCGTCACGAGCCCCGCGAAGGCCACCGGCGCGGCGACGAGCACGAAGGGGATCAGCAACGCCCCCAGCAGGGTGATCGCGAGCGCCACGCAGGCGAGCAGGACCACGGGGAGGAAGCCGAGCTGGCCCATGAC
>CAZPJF010000053.1:0-13813 GCA_964586095.1 uncultured Gemmatimonas sp.
CGCTCTTCCGATCTCGTGGAGCGCTGGGAGCGGCTCATCCGCGACATCGCCGAGGAACAGGGGGTGTTCTGCGTGCTCGCCAACCTCGTGGGCAGCGAGGGCGGGCGGATGTTCCAGGGCGCGTCGATGGTCGCGGGGCCGCGCGGGGACGTGCGGGTCCGAGGGCCGGTGTTCGACGAGGCCATGGTCACGGCGACGCTCGACCTCGGCGACGTGGCGCGGGTGCGCAGCGACCTGCCGATGCTCTCGGACCTGCGGGCGGCGCTGCCGTTCCTGCGGACGGAACTGGATCGGGTCGTGCTCGGGGGGCGGGGGCCGGATGAGGGGGCGCGTGCGAACGGCCCGGGGCGCACCGCCGGGGGCACGGCGGCACCAGTGGGCGGGAGGGCGGGTGGCACCGCGGATGGCACCGCGGATGGCACCGCGGGTGGCGCTGCCAGTGGCGCAGCGGGTGCGAGAACGCCTCGCGCACCGACCGCCGCGGCCGGCCTGCCGGACGCCGGCGCGGCGCTTCCCGTCGTGGTCGGGGGCGAGGCCGCGAGGGGGATGCCGCCGTCGCTCGAGATCGACGCGGCGCTCGTGGAGCGCTGGCTCGTGAGCTTCCTGCGTGACGAGTTCGCTCGGCGGGGCTTCGCCAAGGCGATCCTCGGACTCTCCGGGGGCGTCGACTCCGCCGTGGTCGCGACGCTCGCGGCACGCGCGCTCGGGCCGGCGAACGTCATCGCGGTGCGGATGCCGTACCGCACCTCGAGCCCCGACTCGCTGGCGCACGCGCAGCTCGTGATCGACCAGCTCGGGCTCGAGGCGCGCACGCTCGACATCACCGGCGCCGTGGACGGCTACCTCGCGCTGGAGCCCGACGCGGATACCGCGCGGCGCGGCAACGTGATGGCGCGGACGCGCATGATCGCGCTCTTCGACCTCTCGGCCAAGCACCGCGCGCTCCCGCTCGGCACCGGCAACAAGAGCGAGCGGCTGCTCGGCTACTTCACGTGGCATGCCGACGACTCACCGCCGGTGAACCCCATCGGTGACCTCTTCAAGACGCAGGTCTGGGCGCTGGCGCGCCACCTGGGCGTGCCGCGCGAGATCGTCGAGAAGCCCGCGAGCGCCGACCTGGTGCAGGGCCAGACCGACGAGGGCGACTTCGGCGTGCGCTATGCGGTGGCGGACGAGATCCTCAACTGGATCCTCCATGGCTGGAGCGCCAGCGAGCTCGCCGCGCGTGGGATGGAGGCCGAGGCGATCCGGTTGGTGACCCGGCGGCTCGACTCGACGCACTGGAAGCGGAAGCTGCCGACGGTGGCGATGCTGTCGGGGGCGGCGATCGGGGAGAGCTACCTGAGGCCGGTGGACTACTGACCGCAGGAGGGAGGGTGGAGGAGGAAGGAGGGTGGGCGGCGCCGGCGGGCATGCGTGCGTCGGCTCCTTCACCCTCCATCATTCCGCCTGCACCCTGACCGCAAGAATCGGATTGAGGCCGTTCTCCCGCCCCCGTACCATCCGTGCGTCCCCGACGACGGAGTCCCGATGTCCCCCGAGCAGCTGACCACCGACTACGCGCGGATCGAGAAGGCGATCCGCTTCCTCGACCGCGAGCGCGCCGCGGCGCCAAGCCTCGCCGCGGTGGCGGAGCACGTGGGCCTGAGCGAGGCGCACTTCCAGCGGCTCTTCACGCGCTGGGCGGGGATCAGCCCCAAGCGCTTCCTGCAGCATCGCACCGCCGAGGTCGTGAAGCGGCTGCTGCGTGAGCGCCGGGCGCTGCTGGACGTGACGTACGAGGCGGGGCTCTCGGGCCTCGGGCGGCTGCACGACCTGGTGGTGAACGCCGAGGCGGTGACGCCCGGCGAGTACCAGCGCGCGGGCGAGGGGCTCACGCTCCGCTACGGCTTCCACCCGACGCCGTTCGGCGAGTGCCTCATCGCGGTGACGCCGCGGGGGGTGTGCCACCTCGCGTTCACGGCGCCGATCTCGCGTTCGGCGGCGCTCGAGCGGCTGCGCTCGGAGTGGGGCGCCGCGACGCTCGTCGCGGACCAGGCGGGCACGCGCGACGCGGCGGCGAGGGCATTCCCCCCGCCCGGGAGCGCGGCGATGCCGGGCCTCGCCCTGCACGTGAAGGGGACGAACTTCCAGCTCAAGGTGTGGCGGGCGCTGCTCGAGGTGCCGCCCGGCACGGTGACGACCTACGGCGCCCTCGCGGCCGCGATCGGCGAGCCGAAGGCCTCGCGCGCCGTGGGCACGGCGGTGGGGAGCAATCCGGTGAGCTACCTGATCCCCTGCCACCGCGTGATCCGCTCCACCGGCGAGCTCGGCGGCTACGCGTGGGGCCCCGACCGGAAGCGCGTGATGCTCGCGCTCGAGACGTCGGTGGCGGCGTCGAACGGGATGGAGGATGAAGCCGCCCGTTCCTCCTCCATCATCCCCCAGTCATCCCCTATGCCGCCTGCGCGTAGGCCAGCGACACCGCGCGCCGCGCGCCGCGTTTCAGCTGCCGGTGCACCGCGCGCGCGAAGCGCATGAAGTTCTGCCCGGCGATCGGGTAGCGCGCGAAGAACTCGGTGGGCAGGAGCGCGCCCTTCAGCTGGTTGCAGGGCTGGCAGGCCGCGACGAGGTTGCCGGGGTGGTGGCTCCCGCCGCGGGAGAGCGGGATCACATGGTCGAGGGTGGCGTTCTCCAGTCCCAGACCGGTCCCGCAATAGACACATCGCCGTCCACAATCCCGGAAGGTCGCGCGCTTGACCTGACGCTTGTGCTGCTGGTGCTCCACGCGGCGAGCGTGGCGGGATAGCCCGCGGGGGGTGCGGGCGAGCGCGACATGGTGGACGACCCGACGTGACATCGAACCTCGCCGGAAATGACGACACCCCGCTGCGGGGCGATCTGCCCGAGCGGGGTGTGGTCGATGAGGAGGAGGCGCCAGACCGCGGCTGCCGGAAGCGGCCGAGGATCGCTGAGCTCGAATGCCTGTCCGAACGTGTCGGTCACGGGCCTCCCGAGTTGGGGCGCGTGTGGCCGGCGCCCCGTTGCTGGAATGACGCGGCTATGAGTGCAACGTCACGTGATTCCGCGCAAGGAGGTTGGCGAAAGTCGCAGATTTGTGATGGATCGGTCACACTGCACTTCCGGCAGTGCCGCGGACCGCGACCTACACGAAGCGCCCTTGCGCATCCGCACGGTCGGGCGTGAGCAGCAGCGCGGGCCCGGCCGCCGCGACGCGGATCGCGAGGGGACGTATCGCCACCCTCATCGCGCGCATCACCACGCCTCGCCCCGATGCCCTCACCGCCGCACCGGGTACGGCGCGAGCCGCCGTGTCACGTCGAGGTTCGTGATGTGCATGTTGATCCCCTCGCCGATGCGGAAGCCGAACGTGCCATCCACGGCGAGCTGCGCGCGGGCGAACGCGGCGATCCGCGTGCCATTCACCACGAAGCGGATGGAATCGGGCTCGGCGCGCACGGCGAGCTGATTGGTCACCGACGCGCCGTCCGGGCGCGGCTTCACGGCGTCGTGCTTGAACCAGGGGAGGACCAGGTGGGTCTCGTCGCCCGCCCGGTGCATCACCGCCGCCGAGCCGTCCACACGCAGCACGAACGCATACCACTCCTTGCCCGCGCCGTCGAGCGCCTTGCCGCCGACGAACACCCCGTACTCGGCGTTGGAGGCGTTGGGGAACGGGATGAGGTCGGCGGCGATGACGAAGCGCCCCTCGGCGCGTTCCCGGGGATCGAACAGCGCGCCGCCGGGACCCATGGTGACGTGCCAGCCGGGCGCCATGTGCACGAACTCGAACAGCGTGTCGCTCGACGTGAAGCGGCCGCCGTTCAGGAGGCGCGCGGGCCGGTCGAGAGCCCAGCGCCATCCGGCGGGGGCGTTCATCGGATCGTTCTCGTGCTGCGCGTGGGCCGGGAGCGGCGTGAGGGAAGCGAGCACGGCGATCGCGGCGAGGGCCGTGAGGCGGCGGTGCGCGCCCCGGGCCGGGAGCGGATGGTGCGCAGGACGGATGATCGGCATCGGAGGGACTCCTGGGGATGCGCGGCGGATCGCCGCAGGATGAGGAAGGTGCAGAGCGGACCCGTCGCCCGGAAGCGGCCCACGGGACCACCGCCTGCACCCTCCATCTGCCCTTCGTGCTACCTTTCTGTATCGCCGTCGCCGGCCGCGCATGCCGGCCCCCGAATCCCAGCCGAACCCGACCATGGCCACTTCCGCCAAGGCCCGTCGCGCGACGCACGGCCTGACCAAGGACCAGCTCGTCGCCGCGTACCGCACCATGCTCCTCTCGCGCCGGATCGACGACAAGGAGATCCAGCTCAAGCGGCAGAACAAGATCTTCTTCCAGATCTCGGGCGCGGGCCACGAGGCGGTGCTCACCGCCGCCGGCTTGGTGTTCAAGCCGTCGTACGACTGGTTCTACATGTACTACCGCGACCGCGCGCTCTGCCTGCAGCTCGGCATGACGCCCGCGGAGATGCTCTATTCGGCCGTCGGCGCGGCGATCGACCCCAACTCCGGCGGGCGGCAGATGCCCTCGCACTGGGGCCACAAGCGGCTCAACATCGTCTCCACCTCGTCGCCCACGGGCACGCAGTTCCTGCAGGCCGCCGGCTCGGCCGAGGCGTCGGTGCGCGCCAAGCTGCTCGGCATCACCGAGGGCTTCGGCACGGATGAGGTGGTGTTCGTCTCGACGGGCGACGGCACGACGTCCGAGGGCGAGTTCTGGGAGTCGCTCAACACGGCGTCCAACCTCAAGCTGCCGGTCGTGTACCTCGTGGAGGACAACGGCTACGCGATCTCGGTGCCGGTCGAGGTGAACACCGCCGGCGGGTCGATCTCCAAGCTCGTCTCGAGCTTCCCGGGGCTCTTCATCCAGGAAGTGGACGGCTGCGACCTGCTCGCCTCGTACGAGGTGCTGCAGAAGGCGGTCGCCTACGCGCGCGAGCGGAAGGGACCGGCGCTCGTGCATGCCAAGGTGATCCGCCCGTACTCGCACTCGCTCTCCGACGACGAGGTGATGTACCGCCCCGACGCGGAGCGCGACGCCGACGCCGCGCGCGACCCGATCACCGTGTTCCCCAAGTGGCTGGTGGACGAGGGATACGCGACGGAGGCGGAGATCAAGGCGATCCAGGAGTCGGTGGACGCCGAGGTGCTGGCGGCGACCGACGACGCGCTGGCCCAGCCGCAGCCGGCGCCCGAGACGGCGACCTTCGCGGTGTACTCGCCGGACGTGGACCCGACCGGCGAGCAGTTCGACACCGAGGACGACCCGCGGTTCGCCGGCGACCCGACGACGATGGTGGACCTGCTCAACGCCTGCGTGAAGGACGAGATGCGGCGCGACGGGCGGATCGTGGTCTTCGGCGAGGACGTGGCCGACGTGTCCCGCGAGCAGTACCTGGGCAAGGTCAAGGGGAAGGGCGGCGTCTTCAAGGTGACGTGGGGGCTGCAGAAGGAGTTCGGCGGCACGCGCGTGTACAACTCGCCGCTCGCGGAGGCCAACATCATCGGCCGCGCGATCGGCATGGCGCTGCGCGGCTTCAAGCCGGTGGTCGAGATCCAGTTCTTCGACTACATCTGGCCGGCCTACATGCAGCTGCGCGACGAGCTCGCGACGATGCGCTGGCGCTCCAACAACGCGTTCAGCTCGTCGGTGGTGGTGCGCACCACCTACGGCGGCTACATCCGCGGGGCGATCTACCACTCGCAGACGGGCGCGTCGCTCTTCACGCACTGCCCGGGGCTCCGGGTGGTCTGCCCCAGCAACGCGCTCGACGCCAACGGCCTGCTGCGCACCGCGATCCGCTGCGACGACCCGGTGATCTTCCTCGAGCACAAGCACCTCTACCGCCAGACGTACAACAAGGCGGCGTATCCGGGCCCGAACTTCATGATCCCCTTCGGCAAGGCGAAGGTGGTGAAGGAAGGGACCGACGTGACGGTGGTCACGTACGGCGCGACGGTGCAGCGCGCGCTCGTCGCGGCCAAGCAGGTGGAGGAGGCGCGCGGGCTCTCGGTGGAGGTGATCGACCTCCGCACGCTCTCGCCGTGGGACCAGGAGGCGGTGTACGCGAGCGCGAGGAAGACGGGCCGCGTGATCGTGGCGTACGAGGACTCGATCTCGTGGGGCTACGGCGCGGAGATCGCGGCGCGGATCGCCGACGACTGCTTCGCCTGGCTCGACGCCCCGGTGAAGCGCGTGGCGAGCACCGACACGTTCGTCGGGTACGCACCGAGCCTCGAGGACGAGATCCTGCCGCAGGTGGCGGACTTCACGAAGGCCTACGAGGAGATCGCCGCATTCTGAACCCCCTCCAGTCCCCACGAACCGGGCGCTCCGCGACCGCGCGCCCCGGCAGGCGGTTCGTCGCCCTGGCCGGCGCCACCGCGCTGCTGGGCGTGCTCGCGTGCGGCGAGACGGTCGCGCCCCCGGCCACGCGGTCGGTCGTCCCCCTCGCCTTGGCGATGGCCGCGCCGGCACCGGGCGGGGCGCACGCGATCTTCGGCGGGAGCATCGACCGCGTGCGCGTCCTCGTCTCGCGCCAGGACGAATCGACCGCGGCCGACACGACGATCGCCTTCTCGGCGCGCGACGAGGAGCTGCGCGCCGTGGTCGCGGTGCCGCTCCTTCAGAAGGTCGAGACGCTCTACGTCTACGTCGACCTGCTCGCGGGGCAGTCGTCGCTCTGGTATGCCAGCCAGCAGCTGGTGCTGCGCGTGGGGATCGTGCCGTCGCTCCCGCCGCTGCAGCTCGCCTACATCGGCCCCGGCTACGATGCGATCTCGGTGGCGATCCAGCAGCGGCTCGTCACGGTGGCGCCCGGCGGCACGGTCCAGCTGACCGCGGTCGCGCAGGACCCGTTCCAGGGCATCTCGGCGAGCCCCATCGGATGGAGCGTGAGCGACACGCGCCTCGCCTCCATCTCGGCCACGGGGCTGATCAGCGCGCGGCAGGCGACCGGCACGTTCCACGCCCGGGCCTTCACGCCCACCGGGCTCATCGACAGCATCCCGGTCACGATCACGGCGGCGCTGCCGTAGACCCGACCGGAGGCGCGGCGATCAGGGCGCGCCGGCGCGCACGCGGGCGACCCGCGCCGGGATGCGCCCCGGCGACGCCCCGTACGCGACCCACAGGTCACCGCTGCGCGGGTCGATGTCGAGATGTCGCACGAGCGCCCCGCGCGAGGGAAGCGCGATGCGCTCGAGGCGGCCGTCGCGGCGATCGATCCGGTACACGGCGTCGCTCCCGCCGCTCCCGACCCACACGGCGTCGCGCGCGTCGTCCACGCGCACCACGTACGGCAGGGCGTCGCGGTCGGGGAGCGCGTGCCGCACGAAGCGGCCGGTGCGCGGATCGAGCGCCACGACCTCGCCCGCCGCGTAGAGCGGGATCCAGACGGTCCCGTCCCGCGCGACGTCGAGGCGCCGGGGGCCCGCGTGCGCGACCGGCATCTCGAACGCGCGGTGCGACCGGTCGCGCGGGTCGTAGGCGAGCACGCGGCCGCCGTGCAGCTCGCTCATCCAGACGCGGCCGTCGGGCCCGGTGCGCAACTCGTACGGGATGGGACTCACGCCGGCCGGCGTCGCGCTCGGCAGTTCGTGGCGCGAGACGGCGCCGGTCGCCGCGTCGACGTGCGCGAGCACCGCGGGATGCCCGGTGAAGTGCCCGTTGACCCACGCACCGCGCGCGTCGCGCGCGATGCTGTGCGCGTACATGCCGACGTCGACCAGGTCCCACCCGCCGTCGGGGCCGCGGCGCGCGACCTTCCCGGGCCCGCCGAGGACGATCCACCAGGTTCCGTCGGGATCGACGAGGTTCGCGCGCGGGTTGGCGTTGGGCTCCGGGATCGGCTCGGTCCGGAACGCGCCCGTGGCGGGATCCAGCTCGTACATGCGCGCGGTGAACATCCCCGTGATCACGATCCTGCCGTCGGGCGCCACGGCGAGGTCGTGCGGGAGGTCGCCCGGCGCGGGCACGTCGAACTCGGTGACGCGGCGGTCCGGCGCGGGCGCTTCCGCCGGCGCGGGGGGCGTGGTCAGGTGACGGTGCAGCCAGGTGGCGAGCGAGTCCACGTCGCCCGGCTCGGCGATGATCGGGAAGGGCGCGCCGCGCCCGAACCGGCCGTGCATGGAGCCGATGCGCTCCCGCCAGGACTCGAGCGACCGCGGCCGTCCGTCGGGGAACGCGGTCCGCGCGTCGAACTGATGGCACCCCGTGCAGTCCACGATGAAGCGGCGCTTCTGCAGTCCATCGGGCAGGAGCGCGAGGTAGGCGCTCGCGGGCGGCGGCCCGTCCGCGCGCGCGGTCGGCGCGGCAGGACGGGCGCGCACGGCGACACCGGCGCCCGCGACCGCGAGCGCCGTGACGACGAGGATCTCTCGCATGCGCAGAACCTGCGCTGCCACGGCGTCGGGGCCTTGCATCGGATTGCGCGGCCCACGTCAGCGACTCGTCAGGAGGGGCCGGCGCAGCGCCACGCGCGAAACCGGGCACCACGTGGCTCCGTCCGGGAGCGGGACAAACCGTCGGCAGGGCAAGCGTGTCCAAGTCGTCATCCCGCTCCGAGGGTCCCGCATGCGCGTCCAACGGCAGTACCGCATCCTCCCCGCCGCCGGCGTGGAGCTGCTCAGCGCCTCGTACCGCGACCAGCGGTTCGTCCCGCACACGCACGATTACGCGGTGCTCGCCACCACGGAGCGCGGCGAGGCGGTGGGGGTCTCGCCCACCGGGCCGGAGCACTTCCTGTCGGGGAGCGTCCTGCTGATCCCGCCCAACGTCGTGCATGCCGCGCGGTCGGTGGGGGCGACGCCGTGGGAGTACCGCGCCATCTACCTCTCGCGCGAGCGATACGAGGCGCTCGTGGAGCCGGCGCGGCGCGAGCACGCCGTCCCGGCGGCGGTGGTCCATCAGGACGCGCAGCTGGCGGGCCGCGTGCGCGCGCTCCACCATGACCTCGACGGCGATGTCGACGGGGCCGCGGTGGGGTCCGCGATCGAGGCCCTCATGCGCGACCTCGAGTCCGTCCTCGAACGCGCGCACCGACCCGCCGCCGCCGATGCGCGCGGGATGAGCGTGATGGTCGCCCATGCCAAGGCGCTCATCGACGGGGCGCCGGCGCGACGCTGGAGCCTCACCGCACTGGCCGAGACGTGTCGCGTGAGCCCGTTCCACCTCTGCCGCGCGTTCAGCCGCCAGGTGGGCTCGTCCCCCTACGCGTACGCGCTGCAGCGCCGGGTGGACAGCGCGCGCGCGCTGCTCCGCACCGAGCGCACGATCAGCACCGTCGCGCACACGCTCGGCTTCGCCGACCACAGCCACTTCACGCGCGCCTTCCTGCAGGTGTTCGGCATCACGCCGCATGACTACCGCGTGGCGGTGCAGCGCGACCTGCATACGCGCTTCGGCGGCGCGGCGCTCCCGGCCTGAGCGCACGTGCCGCTCGTCGCCGGCCTCGCCTGCCTCTGCCAGCTCGCCGCGGCCGGACCGGTTGACGCGCTCACCGCGGACCGGTTGGTGGTCCGCGCCCGTGCCGCGCGGTACCAGCAGGACTCCGCCCTCGCCGACTACCGCGTGCTCGCGCGCCAGCGCTGGACCGGTGCGATCGGCATCGCCGACGGCCTCGGCCTGGGTCCCGTGGGCCGGATGCGCCTCGCCGCGAGATTCGAGACGGTGGCGCGGATGTACTGGCATCACACGCGCGGCGCGTTCGCCGAACTGATCGCGTCGCGCGCGGTCGCGCCGATCGCGGGCGAGCTCGCACCGGAGCCGGGCACGGAGGACATCATGTTCGTGCTCCCGTACGCCCCGGGGCGCGAGCAGCTGTGGCCGATGAGCGAGCTGCGCGAGGCGCTCGACACCGGCCGCGACTGGATCGTGCACCCGCTCGACGCGGGAGCCGACTCGCTCTACGCGTTCGCCCTAGGCGGGCCGCTCACGATCACGCTGCCGAGCGGCCTCGCGGTGCGGCTGCAGGAGCTGCACGTGCGCCCCCGGCGTCCGGACGCGCGGCTCATCGTCGGCTCGCTCTGGATCGACCGCGCGACGGGCGCGCTGGTGCGCGCGGCCTATCGTCCCTCGGTGGCGATGGACCTCTGGCCGCTGATGGAGCAGAACCTCGACGACAGCGACCGCGACCTCGTCCGGCGCTTCGGCCCGTTCCGCGGGAACGTCGAGGAGATCGTGATCGAGCACGGCCTCTTCGCCGAGCGCTTCTGGCTCCCGCGCACGCGCATCGCGCACGCCGAGGGGACGGCGAAGGGCGGGCGCGTGACGATCTCGATCGAGCAGACCTTCACGTACGAAGCGGTGCATGCGGTGCCCGGGGGAACGGTCGCGGCCGCGCCGCCGCCCCCGATCACCGGCCGGGAGCGCGATCGCGGCGAGGACGCGCGTGACGAGTACGACGCGTGGCAGCGCGGCCGTGCGCTCGACCGCGGCTGCCGCACGGCGGGCGACCCGCTGACCGACGCGATCCCGCTCGACACGCTCGCCGCGACCGCCGGCCTGCGGCGCCGCACCGTGGCCGGCGTGCGCGTGCGGATGTTGCTGCCCTGCGACCGCGAGGCGCTCCTCCGCTCGTCCGCCCTGCCGCCCTCGATCTACTCGCCGAGCGAGGAGCTCTTCACCGAGACCGACCTCGGCCGGCTGCGCACCGAGGTGCAGTCGGCGCTGGCGATGTCGCAGCAGGCCGCGTGGGCACCGCAGCCGACGCGGCTCACGTGGGGGTGGAACGACGGCCTCCTGCGCTACAACCGGATCGAGGCGCTCTCGGCGGGCATGCGCGGCGAGAAGGCGCTCGGGCGCGGCCTCACCCTCGACGGCGCCGTGCGCGTGGGCGCGGCGGACCTCGAGCCGAACGCGGAGCTGGCGGTGAAGCGCGCCAACGGGCGCGGCATCGTGCGCGCGGCCGCGTTCCGGCGCCTCGCGCACGCCAACGACGCCGGCGACCCGCTCGGGCTCTCGGCATCGGCGAACGCGCTGCTGCTCGGCAATGATGTCGGCATCTACTACCGCGCCGCCGGTGCGGAGCTCGGCGGGACGCACCAGCGCGTCTCGGGCGGCCCCGGGTTCACGTGGCGCGTCTTCGCGGAGCGGCACGACCGCGCCGACGTCGCGAATGGCTTCTCGTTCGGCCGGCTGATGGCGCACCGCGACTTCGCGCCCAACGTCGCGGCGACCGCCGCGACGTACGGCGGCGGCGCGGCCGCGCTCAGCTTCGCACGCGGCGCGGACCCGGGCGGCGCCCAGGTCTCGGGCGCGGTGCGCCTCGAAGGCGCGCGGGGCCCCACCGACTTCGGCCGGGGCCTCGTGGACCTGCGCCTCGCGCGCGGGATCGGCCGCACGGGCACGGTGGCACTGGTGGGGGCCGTGGGCAGCTCGCAGGGCACGGTCCCGCCGCAGCGGCGCTTCCACCTCGGCGGCCCGGCGACGCTCCACGCGCATGACGCGGGCGCGCTGGCCGGCGACGCGTTCTGGCTGGCGCGCGCGGAGGTCGCGCGCGGTTTCCCCCTGGTGCGCCCGGTGCTCTTCTACGATCTCGGCTGGGCCGGCGACCGCGACACCTTCGCGCGCTCCGGCGGCCGGGGAGCCGCCGCGGGCCTCGGCGTGGCGGCGATCGATGGGCTCGTGCGCTTCGACCTCTCGCGCCGGCTCACCGGCCGCGGGGCGTGGGCGCTCGACCTGTTCATCGACGTGCGCTGAGCGCCGCGCGAGGGGGTATCGGCGCCGCCTCCGCTCCACCCATCTTCCTCCCATGACCGCACTCATCGCTCTCCGCGACATCGAGAAGTCCGTCCCCGTCTCCGGCGGCCGCCACTACCTGCTGCGCCGCATCACGCTCGAGATCCAGCGCGGCGAGTTCGTGACCATCATGGGGCCGTCTGGCGCCGGCAAGACGACGCTCCTCTCGATCCTCGGGCTGCTCGATACGGGCTGGACGGGGGAGTACGCCCTCGGGGAGCACGCGGTCCACCGGCTCGACCACAAGAAGCGGATGGCGCTGCACAAGCAGATGGTCGGCTTCGTCTTCCAGCAGTACCACCTCCTCTCGGACCTGACGGTGGCCGAGAACCTCGACGTGCCGCTCTCGTACCGCGACATCAGCAAGGGCGAGCGGGCGGCGATGGTCGCGGACACGCTCGACCGCTTCGGGATGGTCGCCAAGAAGGACCTCTTCCCCTCGCAGCTCTCGGGCGGCCAGCAGCAGCTGGTGGGCGTGGCGCGCGCGGTGATCCACAAGCCGTCGCTGCTGCTCGCGGACGAGCCCACGGGGAACCTGCACTCGCAGCAGGGGCGGGAGATCATGGAACTCTTCACGCGCCTCAACGCCGAAGGGACCACGGTGGTCCAGGTGACGCACTCGGAGGAGAACGCGGCGTACGGGAACCGCATCATCCGGCTGCGCGACGGGTGGCTCGACGCGTAGGCGGGACAAGCGTGTTCTAGGCAGCTGACCGGGAGATCGGCTTTGGTATACGGACCGTTCGCCGAGGCTTCCCGCATGCATCGCACCGCGCACCACCCGCCCCTCCTGATCCTCCACTCTGCCGGTCGCGCGTCGGCCCGGTCGCTGACCCGGTCGCTGACCCGGTCGCTGGCCCGGTCGCCCGCGCGCCGGTCGGTCGCGCTCATCTCCGGACTCTGCGTCGCCGTGGCGGCGCCGGCGCGCGCGCAGTCGCCGATGTTCCGCGGCACGCCCACGCACGAAGGCGTCTACGCGTCCGCGGCGCCCACCCTCGGCACGGTCGCGTGGAAGTTCGCCGCGCGTGGACGCGTGATCTCCACGCCGGCCGTCGAGGGAGCGACCGTGTACGTCGGGAGCACCGACGGCGGCCTCTATGCGGTGGACCGCGCCTCGGGCACGCAGCGGTGGCGTTTCGCCACGCGGGGACCGATCGCGTCGTCGCCCGCGGTCGCGCACGGGCTCGTGTTCATCTCGAGCGTGGACGGCAACGTCTACGCCGTGGACGCCTCGACGGGGACCGAGCGGTGGCGTTTCGCCACCAAGGGGGAGCGGCGATTCACCGCGCCGGGGATCCACGGCGCGATCCCCCGCACCGAGCGGATGCCCGACCCGTTCGACGTCTTCCTCTCGTCCCCGACGGTGGTGGGCAGCACGCTCTACATCGGCAGCGGCGACCAGCACGTGTACGCGCTCGACGCCCGCACGGGCGCGCAGCGCTGGGCCTTCGCCACCGGGGACGTGGTGCACGCGACGCCGGCGGTGGCGAACGGCGTCGTGTACGTGGGCAGCTGGGATCGGAACCTCTACGCGATCGACGCCGAGTCGGGGCGTGAGCGGTGGCGCTACACGACGGGCGACGACACCACCATCTACAACCAGATCGGCATCGCGAGCTCGGCGGCGGTGGCGGACGGGATCGTCGTGGTGGGCGGGCGCGACGGGAAGTTCCACGCGGTCGACGCCGCGACCGGCGCGGTGCGCTGGGTGCACGACAACCGCGGCGGGTGGACGATCGGCTCACCGGCGGTTCGCGACGGTGTCGTCTACTTCGCGACGTCGGACGGCCGCCGCTTCAAGGGGCTCGACCTGCGCACCGGCGCCACCCGGCTCGACCTCGTGAACAAGGCGATCTCGTTCTCGTCGCCGGCGATCGCGGGGGACGTGGTGTTCTACGGCACGAGCGACGGCTGGGTGCGCGCGGTCGACCTCCGCACGGGAACCTTCCGCGCGCACTTCCAGACCGACGGCTCGCGCGAGCACGGCGCGAAGTGGACCGACTCGACCGGCGTGCTGCAGACCGGCGGGATGTACCCCGACCGCACGCTCGACGGGATGATGATCGGGAT
>CAZPJF010000054.1:0-11931 GCA_964586095.1 uncultured Gemmatimonas sp.
GCTACGAGTACGCGCGCGGGAAGAACCCCACGCGCGAGTGCCTCGAGCGCAACGTGGCCGCGCTCGAGGGAGCCCAGCACGGCTTCGCGTTCTCGTCGGGGATGGGCTGCGTCGACTCGATCATGAAGCTCTTCCGCGCCGGGGACCACATCGTGGTCGGGGCGAACGTCTACGGCGGCACCTTCCGCCTCTTCGACAAGATCCTCCAGCACTTCGGCCTGGAGTTCAGCTGGGTCGACACGCGCGATCCGCAGCGCATCGCCGACGCGATGCGACCGAACACCCGCGCCGTGATGCTCGAGACCCCGACGAACCCGCTGATGCACCTGACGGACATCGCGGCGGCGGCGCAGGTCGCCAGGCGCCACGGCGCGCTGACCATCGTCGACAACACCTTCGCGACGCCCTACTTCCAGAATCCGCTCCAGCTCGGCGCCGACATCGCCTATCACTCGAGCACCAAGTACCTCAACGGCCACTCCGACGTGATCGGCGGCGTCGCGGTGCTCAACGACGACGGGCTCGCGCAGCGGCTCCAGTTCATCCTGAACTCCGCCGGCGCCGTCCCCGGCCCGATGGACGCCTGGCTCACCCTGCGCGGCACCAAGACGCTCGCGCTCCGGATGCGGCAGCACGACGCGAACGGACGGCGGGTCGCGGACTGGCTCGCCCGCCGCGTGGGCGAGGAGCGCGTGTTCTACCCCGGCCTCGCATCGCATCCGCAGCATGAGCTGGCGACGCGCCAGATGCGCGGGTTCGGCGGCATGGTCTCCGTCGAGACCGGTTCCAAGGCCAACGCCAACGCGGTCGTCAGCCGCGTCCGGATCTTCACGCTCGCCGAGTCGCTCGGCGGCGTCGAGTCGCTCGTCTGCCAGCCCGCCGGCATGACGCACGCCTCCGTCGATCCGGCGCGCCGGCTCGAGATCGGGATCACGGACGGCCTCCTCCGGTTCTCCTGCGGCGTGGAGGATGTCGACGACCTGCTGGCGGACCTGGAGCAGGCGTTCAAGGACCTGCGCTGACGGGAGGCGGCGGGGTGGCCGTCCGGCCTCCCCGCTTCCCTCCACCGGCCGCCCTCGACCCGCTGACACCCCGCCGCGGCTGGAGCGTAGTCCAAGGCATCACCTCTCCGGAGCTCCCCAATGCGCGTCCCCCTGCCCGACATCTCCTCCCTCACCTGGGAGCATCCCGCCGACCGCGCCGCGCTCAACACGCTGCGCGCGATCCCGGGATTCCAGCAGGTCGTCAACAAGGTCGCCAGCGTCTTCGGGGAGCGGGGCATCCGCCACCTCTTCACGGCGAACGCCGTGCGCGTCGGGCCCACGCAGCGCCCCGACCTCGATGCCCTCTGGGGTGACGTGCTGCGCACGATGGACTGGCCCACGCGGCCCCAGCTCTACGTGACGCAGACGCCGAACATCAACGCCGGCGCCGTCGGCTTCGGCGACCCGTTCGTCGTCATCAACTCGGCCGCGATCGAGCACCTCACGCGCGACGAGCTCCGCGTGCTCCTCTCGCACGAGCTGGGCCACATCATGAGTGGCCACGTCACCTACCGCACCATCGCGCAGATCATCTTCCTCGTCGGCATCGGCAACCTCCCCTTCCTCGCCGGCATCGCGCTCCTGCCGTTCCAGCTCGCGCTGCTCGAGTGGTACCGGAAGAGCGAACTCTCGTGCGACCGCGCCTCGCTGCTCGACGCGCAGGACCCGGACCTCGTGCTGCGCACCTTCATGAAGATGGCCGGCGGACGCGAGTTCGGGGACACGCTCGACCTCGCCGCCTTCAAGGAGCAGGCCAAGGAGTACGAGACCGACGACAGCGCGTGGGACGCGATCCTGAAGGCCCTCAACACCGCCTTCCAGGAGCACCCGTTCTACACGGTGCGCGCCGGCGAACTGCAGCGGTGGGTCGACTCCGGCGCCTATGCGCGGGTGATCGCGGGCGAGTATGTGCGCCGCGCCGACGTGAAGCCCGGCCAGGGGCTCGGCGACGACATGAAGGAGGCGTCGAGCTACTACGCCGACAAGGCCAAGGCCGCGGCCAGCAAGGTCACGGACTCGCTCGGCCGCGCCAGGAGCGCCTTCAGCGACGCGTTCAAGGGCGGATCGCGATGAGGATCCTGGTCGTCGGCGGCGGCGGACGCGAGCACGCGCTCGCGTGGAAGTTCCGCCGCGACGACCCCGCCTGCGAGATCCTCGCCGCGCCCGGCAATCCGGGCATCGCGACCCTCGGCCGCTGCGTGCCGACGAGCGCGACCGACCTCGGCGGCCTCGTCGCGCTCGCGCGCCGCGAGGCCGTCGAGCTCACCGTCGTCAGGCCCGAGGCGCCGCTCGAGCTCGGGCTCGTCGACCGGTTCCGCAGCGAGGGCCTCGCGATCTTCGGCCCCACGAAGGCCGCCGCCCGGATCGAGACGAGCAAGCGGTTCGCCAAGGAGCTCATGCTCGCCGCCGGCGTCCCCACCGCGAGCGCGCGCACGTTCACGGAGGCGGGCGCGGCCAAGGCCGAGGTGCGCCGGCTCGGCGCACCGGTCGTAGTGAAGGCGTCGGGCATCGCGGCCGGCAAGGGCGTCATCGTCGCCACGTCGGTCGCCGAGGCCGAGGCGGCCGTCGACGCGATGCTCGTCGACAACGCCTTCGGGGAGGCGGGCGCCGAGGTGCTGGTCGAGGAGTTCATGGACGGCGAGGAGCTCTCGCTCTTCGCGCTCACCGACGGGACGCACGTCCTGCCGTTCATCGCGGCCCAGGACCACAAGCGCATCGGCGAGGGCGACACCGGCCCCAACACGGGCGGCATGGGCGCGTACGCGCCGGTGGCCCTGTGCACGCCGGCGCTCGTGGACGAGGCGGTCGCCCGCGTCTTCCGCCCGACGCTCGACGCGATGCGCGCCGCCGGCTGCCCCTTCACCGGGCTCCTCTACGCAGGGCTCATGCTCACCGCGCGGGGGCCCAGGGTGGTCGAGTTCAACTGCCGCTTCGGTGACCCCGAGACGCAGGCGCTGCTGCCGCTGCTCGCCTCGAGCCTGCTCGAGCCGGTGCGCGCGATCGCCGAGGGCCGGTCGCTCGCGTCCCACGCTCCGCTGACCTGGCGACCGGGTGCCTCGGTGACCACCGTGGTCGCCGCCGCGGGCTATCCGGGCTCGGTGCGCTCCGGCGACCCGATCACGCTCCCGCCCGACGCGGCGGACGTCACCGTGTTCCACGCCGGCACCAAGCGGGCCGGCGACGGCACGCTCGTCACGAGCGGCGGACGCGTGGTCGCGGTCACCGCTCTCGCACCCACCGTCGCGGACGCACAGCAGCGCAGCGCCGCCGTCGCCGCGACCGTGCGGTTCCCCGGCGCGCAGCACCGCCGCGACATCGGGTGGCGCGAACTCGCGCGCGCGCGCTGATCCGCGGGCGATGCCGGAACTGCCCGAGACCGAGACGATCGCGCGTGACCTCGACGGCGCCCTGCGAGGCGCCGTCGTGCGTTCGGTCACCGTGCACCGCACCGACGTGCTGCGCAGCGACGTCGCGCGGCTCGCCGGCGCACGGGTCGCGGCGGTCTCGCGCCGGGCCAAGAGCGTCGTGATCGACCTGGCGCAGGCAGGCCGGCTCGTCGTCACCCCGCGCTTCACCGGGGCGCTCCTGCTGGACGGCACGCCGGACGATGCGTACACCTGCCTGCGGCTTGACCTCGCCGACGGACGGATCCTGCGCTACCGCGACGTCCGCCGGCTCGGCACCGTCGCGCTGCTCGCCCCGGCCGAGTTCGCGGCCTGGGACCGGCGCCACGGCCCGGAGCCGCTTGACCCGGAGCTCTCCGCCGAGCGATTTTCGGGAATCATTCGGGGGTCCGCACGGGCAGTGAAGACGATTCTCATGGACCAGCGCCGGCTCGCTGGGGTGGGCAACATCTACGCCAACGAGGCGCTCTGGCGCGCGGGCATCCGGCCGTCGCGCCGGGGGAGGACGGTCGCGCACGCGGGCTGCACCGCGCTGCTCGGCGCGCTCCGCGACGTGCTCGCCGAGTCGATCGCGCTCCGCGGCACGACGTTCCGCGACTACCGCGACGCGCATGGCAGCCGCGGCGGCTTCGCCGCCCGGCTGCAGGTCTACGGCCGCGTCGGGGCGCCCTGTGGCCGGTGCGGGACGGCGCTGCGCGGGTCGCACGCCATCGGGAACCGCCAGTCGGTGTGGTGCCCGCGGTGCCAGCGGTGACCCCGTGAGCCCGCGCCGCCGTCGCCGCCGCCCGGTCGAGCCCGCGCGCGACGTGTCGATGCGCATCGACCAGATGCTCGCGCTCGTGAAGGACGGGGCGCGGGACGAGCCCGGCGTCTACCGCATGACCTCGGCCGACGGCGAGGTCATCTACGTCGGGAAGTCCAAGGCGCTGCGCACGCGGCTGTTGAGCTACTTCCGCGCGCAGTACCCGCGCGACAAGGGCGCGCGCATCCTGCGCGAGGCGGCGACGCTGGAGTGGGAGCCGCTGCCGAGCGAGTTCGCCGCGCTGCTGCGCGAGCTCCGGCTCATCAAGCTCCTGCGGCCGCGCTACAACGTCATGATGAAGCGCGACGCACGGTACCATGCCTTCGTGCGCGTGTCGCGCGGCCCTGCGCCGCGCTTCCACGTGGTGCGGGGCGCTGGCACCGACGAGACCGGCACCTACTACGGCCCGTTCCGCGGCGCCCTCCAGCTCGAGGAGGCGCTACGCGAGCTGAACGACGTGCTCGGCCTGCGGGATTGCCGCCTCGACCAGCCGATGTTCTACGCCGACCAGCCCGACCTCCTGCCGCTGCCGAGCCGGACGCCGGGCTGCATCCGCCACGAGATCGGCAAGTGCCTCGGGCCGTGCGTCGGCGCGGTCCGCGAGGAGGAGTACCTGACGCGCTTCCGCGCCGCGAAGGAGTTCCTCGAAGGGCAGCACGACGCGCCCCTCGCGCCCCTGCGGGCCGCCATGGAGGCGTCGAGCGATGCCCTCGACTTCGAGCGCGCCGCGCTCATGCGCGACAAGATCCGCCGGCTCGAGTCGCTGCAGGAGCAGTTCGGCCGGATCCGCTTCGCGCTCGAGTCGCTGTCGTTCGTCTACACCGTCCCCGGCGACGCGCGCGAACGAAGCATGAGCTACGTGGTCCGGCGCGGCCGCGTGCGCCACGAGTGCCCCACGCCGCGCAATGCCGCCAAGCGCCGTGCCCTCGACGAGCGCGTCGCCGAGATCCTCGCGCCGGCGGAGCGCGCACCCGCGACCGTGCCCGGACACGAGGTCGACGAGGTGCTGCTCGTGGCGGCGTGGTTCCGGAAGCACCCCAAGGAGTTCACCCGCGCCGAGCCGCTCCGCCTCGATGGCGAGGCGCGGAGCGCATGAGCGACAGCCCCCGTCGCCCCTCCCGCCGCCGACGCCCCGAGGCGCACTCGGCCAGCGCCCCCTTTCGATACGCCGAGCGCACGCCATCCGCGGCGATCGCCCCGTGGGTCCTCTCGCTCTGGTCCTTCCAGTCCGACGCCACGCCGCCGGCGGAGGAGCCGTACACCGTCTGGCCCGACGGGTGCGCCTCGGTCGGACTCTCCCGCGATCCGCACGCGACGGTCCTGATCTGCGTGGGCCCGCGCGTGACGGCGATGCAGCCGCCGGTGGTGGCCGGGCGGCGGCTCTGGGGCCTCCGGCTCTGGCCGGACGCCATCGCCGCCGTCACCGGCATGCCGGCGCGCGCACTGCGGGACCACGTCGGTCTCGTCCCCGGTGGGGCGGCCGCGCGGTTCGCCGGCCTCGATGAGGCCCTGCCGCGGTCGAGCGACGTCGACACCGTGCTCGCGGCGCTCGACGCCTTCCTCGTCGCTCGGCTCGCCGGGTGCGCGCCGCCCGACCCGCGCATCCGCACCGCGGTCTCCGCGATCGTCGCGGCGCGCGGCGAGGTCGCCATGGCGGATGTCGCCCGCGCGGGCGCGATCGGCCTGCGACACCTCCAGCGGCGGTTCCCCGATGCGACCGGGCTCACGTTGCGCGAGTGGGCGCGTGTGCGGCGACTGCGCGAGGCGCTCGCGAAGCGGCTGGCCGACCGGCCCGCCGCCTGGTCGCGCATCGCGGCCGAGTCGGGCTTCGTCGACCACGCGCACCTCTCCCGCGAGTTCGTCGCGCTCACCGGCCTGCAGCCCACCGTCGTCGCGCGCCACCTCGATCGCACGCGGCACGACTCGGTGCAGCCCTGAGCCGCGGCCGGGATGGCGCGCGGATACAAGCGCCGCCCCGGACCGCGCTGCAGGTTTCGTGCACCTGAACCCGGAGCCTCCGCAGATGTCCCGTCGTCGTGCGCTCGTCGCCGTGCTCGCCCTGCTCTCGCTCCCCGCGATCGCCGGGGCGCAGGATCCCCGTGCCGCCGCCGACATCGCCAAGGCGCGCGACGCGCTGAAGGCCGTCGCCCTCATGGCGGGGCAGTGGGCCGGCGAGGCGGAGGTCCGCAGCGGGCCCGGCCAGCCGCTCAAGGTGAAGCAGACGGAGGACATCAGCTGGGGCGCCTCGGGCACGGTCCTCGTCATCCGCGGCACCGGCCGTGACCCCGCGACGGATGCGGTGAACTTCGAGGCGTTCGGCACGATCTGGTTCGACGCCGAGGCAGGGCGGATCCGGATGCGGACCTTCAACAACGGGCGCAGCGTGGAGCCGGAGATCGAGGTCCGTGCCGACACCGTCGTCTGGGGGTTCCCGGTCCCGGGCGGGCGCGTGCGATACACGATCGCACTGACGCCGGATACCTGGCATGAGGTCGGGCACTATCTCCGCGACGGGGCCCCGCCCATGCCGGTGATCGAGATGCGGCTGCGGCGCACGGGGCGCTGAGCCGCGCCCCCGCGGCGCCGGACGCGGCGCCTGGGTCGCGCGAGGCGACGCGCGCGATGCGCCGCTTGCGCGGGTCGCGCGGCAGCCGGAAGTTCCGGGCATGCGAGTCCTCGTGGCGGACGACGACCGCGCGCTCAACGACCTGTTCTGCGGGATCCTCCGCGCAGCGGGCCACCAGCCGGTCCCGGCGTACGATGGCGCGAGCGCGCTCATGGCGGCGACACGCGCGCCGCAGCCGGATCTCGTCGTGCTCGACCTGCAGATGCCCGCCGGTGACGGCCAGTCGACGCTCGCCCGGCTGCGGGCCATGACGCGCACCGCGGCGCTCCCCGTGGTCGTGGTGAGTGCGACGACGGACCCCGCCATCCGCGCCCAGGTCCTCGCGCTCGGCGCCACCTCGTTCGTGTCGAAGCCGGTGAACGCCGACCTGCTGCTGGACGTGATCGAGGCTTACGGCCCGCGTCGCGAATGAGCGTCGGTCACGGGGCGAGCGGCACCAGCTCCGCCTCCGCCCGTCCGTCGGCGATGGTCAGGATCGCCACGCTCGGCAGCAGGTCGAACCGGCACGGCCCGGCCGCGCCAGGGTTCACGATCAGCCGCCCGTCCACGCGCTCGATCAGCTGGCGGTGCGTATGCCCGTACACGCAGACGTCCGCGTCGTAGGCCTTGGCCACCGCCGCGGCGCCCGGCCGCCCGAGCTCGTGCCCGTGCTGCACATGGATGCGCACGCCGCCGACCGCGAGGTCGATGCGTTCGGTGAGCCGCGCATCCCAGGGCGCATCGCAGTTGCCGTACACCGCGCGCACGGGCGCGATCAGGGCGAGCTCGTCGAGGATCTCGTCACCGCACACGTCGCCCGCGTGCAGGATCTGCGAGACCCCCGCGAGTGCGCTGTGCACGTCGGGCCGCAGGAGGCCGTGCGTGTCGCTGATGAGCCCGATGCGGACCGGCCCGCCGGACGCGCGGCCCGTCATCGCCCCCGCCTCACTCGGCCGGGGCGCCCCACCGCGGCACGAGCGTGTTCGGCACGCCGAGGTGGTCGAGCGCGCGCGCCACGATGAAGTCGACCAGTTCCTCGATCCGCTGCGGCCGGTGGTAGAAGCCCGGCGCGGCGGGCATCACCGTCGCCCCCGCCATCGTCACCCGGCGCATGTTCTCGAGGTGCACCAGCGAGAGCGGCGTCTCGCGCGTCACCAGGAGGAGCGGCCGCCGCTCCTTGAGCGCCACGTCCGCCGCCCGTTCCACCAGCGAGCGCGAGGTGCCCGCGGCGATGCTCGCGAGCGTACCCATCGAGCAGGGACAGACCACCATGCCACCGGCCAGCGACGACCCCGAGGCGGGCGCCGCACCCCGGTCGCCGTCGTCGAACACGGTCACCAGCGCATCGAAGCGGTCCGCCCCGACGACGCTCCGGAGGCTCGCGACGTCGCTCACGTCGGCCTCGGTGTGCAGCAGGCGGAAGCCGTGGGACGACACGATGAGCGACACGCGCCGTCCCGCCACGAGCAGCTGCTCGAGCAGGCGGATGCCGTAGGGCGCACCGCTCGCGCCGGTGATCGCCATCACGACCGGCGCGGCGGCATCGTACGGGCGCGTCATGCGAGGAGCCGGTCGATGAGCATGCACGCGAAGAACGCCATGGAGATCACGCCGTTCATCGTGAAGAACGCGGCGTCGAGCCGGCTCAGGTCGTCCGGGGCCACGAGCGAGTGCTCGTAGGCGAGCAGCGCGGCGGCCACCGCCACGCCCACCCAGGCCGCCACGCCGCCGCCGACGGTCCACACCGTCACCGCGAGGGCGGAGACCGTCACCAGGTGCAGGAGCCGGGCGACCGCGATGGCGCGCGGCACGCCGAGCGCCGCCGGGATCGAGTGGAGCCCCTGCGACCGGTCGAAGTCGATGTCGGGCAGCGCGTAGAGGATGTCGAAGCCGCCCGACCAGCTCATCACCGCGACGGTGAGCGCGATGAGCAGCCACCACGGGTCGCTCCACGCACCGGTGACCGCCAGGTAGCCCCCCACCGGCGCGATGGCGAGGCCGAGCCCCAGCACGAGGTGCGCGTACCGCGTGAAGCGCTTGGTGAACGAGTAGAAGCAGACCCAGGCGAGCGCGACCGGCGCGAGGCGGAGGCAGAGGGGATTGAGCATCGCGGCGGCGAGGACGAAGAGCGCCGCCGCGATCATCACCGTGACCCAGGCCTCTCGCACCCCGATCGCCCCGCGCGGGATCTCGCGCTGCGCGGTGCGCGGGTTCCGCGCGTCGTACTCGCGGTCGACGATGCGGTTGACCGCCATCGCCACCCACCGCGCCGCCGTGAACGCGAGCACCACCCAGCCCACGAGCCCGGCGCTGATCGGGGCCACGCGCGAGGCGAGCACCACGCCCACCAGCGCGAACGGGAGCGCGAACACGGTGTGCGGGAGCTTCACGAAGCTCGCCCACCGGGCGAGACGCGACTCGCCGGCGAACGTCTGCCCCTCGCGGGCCGCGCCGCTCATCGCGCCCTCACCGCCTGGGCGACGGCAGGCCGAGCTTCGGCCAGAGCGCGTCGACCTTCGCCTTGGTCGCCGCATCCATCTCGATCACCTGCGGCCAGTCGCGCGTGAACCCCTCCTCCGGCCACTTCCTCGTGCCGTCGATCCCCATCTTGGAGCCGTAGGAGAAGGCGCGGCTCGAGTGGTCCAGCACGTCCATCGGGCCCATCGTGAAGCGCACGTCGCGCTCGGGGTCGATGTTGTTGAGCGCCACCCACCACGCCTCCTGCGGGTTGCGCACGTCCACCCAGTCGTCCACCACGACGAGCACCTTGGCGAGCGACATCAGTCCCGCGCCCCAGAGCGCGTTCATCACCTTGTAGGCGTGCCCGGGATAGCTCTTGCGGATCGACACCAGCACGAGGTTGTGGAACACGCCCTCGGCCGGCATGTGGTAGTCGACGATCTCGGGCGTCGTGAGCTTGAGCAGCGGCAGGAAGATCCGCTCCGTCGCGTGCCCGAGGTAGAAGTCCTCCATCGGCGGGCGGCCGACGATCGTCGCGCAGTACACCGCCTGCTTGCGCATCGTCACCGCGGTGACGTGCACCTTCGGGTAGAGGTCGGCCTCGGAGTAGTAGCCCGTGTGGTCACCGAACGGCCCCTCCATCACGAGGGCCTCGGCGGGATCGATGAACCCCTCGACCACGATCTCGGCGTCGGCCGGGACCTCGAGGTCGCAGCTCACGGCCTTCACGAGCCTCACCGGCTTGCGCCGCAGGAAGCCGGCGAAGATGAACTCGTCGATGTTGGGCGGGAGCGGCGCGCTGGCCGAGTACATCGAGGCGGGGTCGGCGCCGATGACGATGCAGACCGGCATCCGTTCGCCCCGCTCCGCCATCTGCCGCCAGTGCTCGGCGCCCGTCTTGTGGCGCTGCCAGTGCATCGCCACCTCGCGCTTGCCCAGCTGCTGCACGCGGTACATCCCGACGTTGCGGATGCCGCGCTTGGGGTCCTTGCTGACCACCGCCGTCATGGTGATGAACGGTCCGCCATCCTCCGGCCAGGTGGTGAGCACCGGGATCCGGTCGAGGTCGATCTCGCTCCCCTGCCAGACGACCTCCTGGCACGGCGCGGGCGCCGACACGGTGCGCGGCGGGAACTTGGCCACCTCGAGCAGGCGCGGCAGCAGCTGCAGCTTGCCGAGGAACCCCTCCGGCACCTTGAGGTCGAGCAGCTGCGTGATCCGGTCGCCGTGGTCGTCGAGCCGCGCGACACCCAGCGCCAGCGCCATGCGCGACATCGAGCCGAAGAGGTTGATCGCCACCGGGAACGCGGCGATCGAGCCGTCGCGGAGCACCGGGCGCTCGAAGAGGAGCGCGGGGCCGCCGCCGGGGAGCTTCATCACGCGGTCGGCGATCTCGCACATCTCGAGGTGCACCGACACGGGCTCCGCGATGCGGCGCAGCTCGCCCGCCGCCTCGATCGCGGTGATGAACTCCTGCAGGGTGTCGAGCGTCTGGGTCACTTGGTTCCCACGTGCACCGCCGCGATCCCGAGGGTGAGTGCCTCCCACCGGACATCGCGGAAGCCGGCGGCGGTCATCGCGTCGGCCAGCACGGTCGTCTCGGGGAAGTTCGCCACGGAGCGCGGCAGGTAGGTGTAGGCGGTCCGGTGCCCGCTGACGAGCCGGCCGATCAGCGGGAGCACGTTGTGGAAATAGAACAGGTACGCAGCCCGCACGAGCGGCACGCGCGGGGTCGAGAACTCGAGGATCACGAACCGCGCGCCCGGCTTGAGCGTGCGGTGCACCTCGCGCAGCCCGGCGCCGAGGTCGGCGACGTTGCGGATGCCGAAGGCGACGATCGCCCCATCGAAGGCGCCGTCGCGCACCGGCAGCGCGAGCGCGTCCGCCACCACCGGCGCGAGCACCGCCGGCGGCGCCTTCCCGACGCCCGCCCGCAACATCGGCTCCGCGAAGTCGGCCCCGACGATCCGCCCCGCGAACCCCGGCTTCCGGCTCAACTCCGCCCCCACGTCGAGTGTTCCGGCGCAGAGGTCCAGGTAGGTGCCGGCCGGCGCGTGGTCCCAGCCCAGGCGCGCCAGCGCCACCGCCCGCCAGCGACGGTCGATGCCGAGCGAGAGGAGCCGGTTGAGGAGGTCGTAGCGCGGCGCGATCTCGGAGAAGATCCGCTGGACGTACGTGCGCTTCCCCGCCGCCGAGGTGCCCTCGGCGGCCGCGTTGGCCTCGAGAGCCTCCGTGTCGAGCGTGTGCGGCATGGTCGGAGAAAGTTGCCCGGGGCCGTGGGCGCGGGCAAGTTTCACGGCTGTCAATGGCGCCCCCACTCGACCTGCCGAACCTCCCGGACGCGGATGTCGTCGCGCTCGCCCAGCAGGGGCGCGAATCGGCGTACCGCGAACTCATCCGGCGGTACGAGCGCCCGGTCTTCTCGCTCATCTACCGCATGGTGCGCGACAGCACCGCGGCCGAGGACCTCGCGCAGGACGCCTTCATCAAGGTCCTGAACCACATCGACAAGTACCGGCCCGAGTTCAAGTTCTCGAGCTGGCTCTTCAAGATCGCGAACAACATCGCGATCGATCACCTGCGCCGCCGCCAGATCGACACGATCTCGATGGACGG
>CAZPJF010000054.1:12031-13747 GCA_964586095.1 uncultured Gemmatimonas sp.
ACATCGCGATCGATCACCTGCGCCGCCGCCAGATCGACACGATCTCGATGGACGGCTCCCCGAACGCCACGAGCGCCTCCGAGGTGGAAGCGACCTCGTTCGAGCTCGCCGACACCGGCGAGAGCGCGCTCGACGAGCTCACCGCGCGCGAACTCGGCAGCGCCATCGAGCAGGCCATCGCGAAGCTCCGCCCCGAGTACCGGAACTGCATCATGCTGCGGCACGTCGAGGGCCGGAGCTACGAGGAGATCGCGGCCACCCTCGATCTGCCGCTCGGCACCGTGAAGACCTACATCCACCGGGCGCGGCATCAGTTGCGGGAGGCCCTGGAGCACTTGAGGGAGTAGAGGGAAGAAGGCAGAGAGCAGAAGGCAGAAGGCGGCGGGACACGGAGGAGATCGGCGGGGAGGGTCCTGTCGTGCCGAACAACGCCCGAACACCCCCATCGTCCTACCGCCTCCCGCGCTGATCACGGACCGTGAAACCCCCGGGCCCCCACCGGCGTAGACCACCTCGGAGAACCACCCCAATGACCCACCGCCACCTCCTCCCCAACGAGATCGACCTCCTGGTCGACGGCGACGCCGGATTCGGCGTCGCCCCGTTGCGCGCGCACCTGGCCGAGTGTGCCGACTGCCGCGCGCGCTTCGACGAGCTTCGGCTCGTCGCGGAGGCCGTCGAGGCGCTGCCGCACTTCACGCCGAGCGTGCGCTTCTCCGATGCCGTGATGGCGAAGGTGCAGGTGGTGGAGCCGTGGCACGTGGCGCTCGTGGACGGCGCGACGCGGCTCATGCCCAGCAGCCGGCCGATGCGGGTGCTCGCCGGCGTCGGCGCAGGCATCGCCGCGGTCACCATCTCCGGCAGCGCGGCATGGCTGGCCTTCCGGGGCGACCTCGCGGGGTGGGTGGTGAACATCTTCGTGGACCGGACCCGCCAGGGGATCGTCTCCGGCGCAGGGGAGGTCGCGGCGAACGCGCTGGGCGCGGATGCCACGGCAACCCTCGCCAGCGGCGGAGTCCCGGCCCTCCTGCTGACCTCCGCCCTGCTCGCCCTGTCGGCGATCGGCGCGGTCCTCGGGTTCCGCCGACTCGCCGCCACCGCCCGCGCGCATCGGAGCTAGCCCGATGCGGCGGAACCTGATCACACTCGCCGTGGCGCTCCTCGCGTCCACGGCTGCCGGGCGTTCAGCCGTGGCCCAGCAGGCCGCGCCGCCCGCGGCTCCCGACACGGTCGTCCAGGCCCTCGGGGCCTTCGGCCTGTCCGAGGAAGGCGTCCGACTCAACGGCCGGTACGTCCGCGGCAGCGTCGTCATCCCCGCGGGCGACACGGTGCGTGGACCGCTCGTGGTCGTCGGCGGCTCGGCCGAGATCAGCGGCGTGGTCGCCGGCAACGTCCATGCGTTCTGGGGCGATGTGGTGCTGCGCGAGGGTGGCGAGGTGGCGGGCCGCGCGAGTGCGTACCGCGGCCGCGTCATCATCGACGGCGGCACCGTGCGCGGTTCCATGGAGTCGTGGCGCCCGGACGCGACGGCGCCGGCGCCTGCCGTCCCGATGACCCGCGGCCGGGCGCTCGCCCTCACGGGTGGCTGGACGGCGATGTTCGTGGTCGTCGGGCTCGTGGTCCTCGTGCTCCTCGGGAGCAACCTCGAGGCGACGGCCCGGCGGCTCGAGGAGGACTTCGGGCGCGCCTTCTTCCTCGGCGTCATGGGCCAGCTCG
>CAZPJF010000055.1:0-13737 GCA_964586095.1 uncultured Gemmatimonas sp.
ACTACATCACGCCGCAGGTGTGGGCCTGGCGCGCCGGCCGCATGCGCACGATGGCCCGCATCATCACCAAGGCGGCGGTGATCCTCCCGTTCGAGGAGGCGATGCTCCGCGCCGCCGGCGTGGATGCGACGTTCGTGGGGCACCCGCTCCTGGACCGCGCGCAGGCGATGCCGACGCGGGAGGAGGCGCGCACGCGGCTCGGCTTCGCGGGCGACGCACCGGTGCTCGCGCTCTTCCCCGGGAGCCGGGCCCAGGAGATCCGGCGGCACCTGGCCGAGTTCGTCGCGGTGGCGCGCGAGCTCCAGCGGCGCCGCCCCGGCCTGCGGGTGGTGCTCAGCGTCGCGCCCACGATCCAGCTCCGCGACGACGAGGTCCCGTTCCCGCTCGTGCGCTCGGCATCGTTCGACGTGCTGCGCGCGGCGGACGTGGCCCTGTGCAAGAGCGGCACGACCACCCTCGAGGCGGCCGTCGCGGGCTGCCCCTGCGCGATCGTCTACCGGACGAGCCGCCTCAGCTACGCCATCGCACGGCGGCTCGTGCGCATCGAGCACATCGGGCTGCTCAACATCGTCGCCGGCCGGACCGTGGCGCCGGAGTTCGTGCAGGACGCGTTCCAGGTCGGACCGGTGGCCGACGCGCTCGACCCGCTCTTCGAGCGGGACGGGGCGGCGCGACGGGCCATGGAGGCCGGGCTCGCCGAGGTGCGGGCGCGGCTCGGCGAGCCGGGGGCGACGGGACGCGTCGCGGCGATGGCCGCCGCGATGCTCGGGTAGGGCAGGATGACCGCGCCCGCGGCGCCCGCGCGCCCGGCGGCGGAGGAACGCCGCCTGCGCTGGATCGTGCGGCTCGGCGGCGCGGTCCTGCGCCTGCTCGCGTCCACCTGGCGGATCACCGAGGTGCATGCGGACCGCTTCGGCGCGCTCCGCGCGGCCGGGAAGCCGTTCATCTTCACCCTCTGGCACGGCCACCTGCTGCCGCTCACCTGGTCGCGCCGCGGCGAGGGGATCACCGTGATGATCAGCGAGCACCGCGACGGGGAGATCATCGCGCGGATCGTCGAGGGCTGGGGCTACCGCACGGTGCGCGGCTCGACGTCACGCGGCGCGGGGCGCGCGCTGCTGGGCATGGTGCGCGAGCTGGAGTCCGGGAAGGAGTTCGCGATCACGCCCGACGGGCCGCGCGGTCCGGCGGGCGTCGCGCAGGGGGGCGTGCTGCTCGCGTCGCAGCGGGCGAACGCGCCGGTGGTGCCGATGCGCGCCGACTGCCCGCGGGCCTGGCACCTGGGCAGCTGGGATCGCTTCATGGTGCCCAAGCCGTTCGCCCGGGTGACGATCACCTATGGTGAGCCCTGGGTCGCCACGGGCACGGACGAGGCCGCGGCCGCGGAGCTGGGGCGCCGCATCGGGCCGGCGATCCCCGACGGTCTTCCGCCGCGCACACGATGAGTCGTGACCCCCGCGGCGGGATCGAGGGCGTGTGGGAGAAGGACGGCGCGGGCGCGCGCCTCCTGGCGCCCCTGGGCTGGGCGTTCGACGGCATCACGCGGCTCCGGAACGCGGCGTACGATGCCGGACTGCTGCGGGGCGTGGCGCTCGGACTGCCCGCCGTGAGCGTGGGGAACCTGTCGGTGGGCGGCACCGGGAAGACGCCCGTCGCGTCGTGGATCGCGCAGCGGCTCTCCGCGGCGGGGGCGCGGCCCGCGATCCTGCTGCGCGGCTACGGCGCCGACGAGCCCCTCGTGCACGAGCGCCTCGCCCCCGCGGCGCTGGTGATCGCCGACGCGGACCGCGTGCGCGGGGCGCAGGCGGCGCGCACGCGCGGGGCGTCGGTGCTCGTGCTCGACGATGCGTTCCAGCACCGGCGCGCCCGCCGCGACCTCGACCTCGTGCTCATCGCGGCGGAGCAGGGCGCGGCGCACCGGGTGCTGCCCGCCGGCCCGCTGCGCGAGTCGCCGCGCGGGCTGCGGCGCGCGCACGCCCTCGTGATCACGCGGAAGCGCGCCTCGGCGGCGGATGCGGAGGCGGTGGCCTCCCGGTGGCGGCGATGGAACCCGGCGGCCGCGGTGGTCCAGGTCGCGCTCGCCCCCGCGGGACTCGAGCCGGTGCGCGGGGCGGAGGCATCCGCGCTGCCGCTCGCCGCGCTCGCGGGACGCCCGGTGCTCGCGATCTCGGCGATCGGCGCGCCCGGTGCGTTCGAGGCGCAGCTGGCCGCGCTCGGGGCGCGCGTGGAGTCGGCGGCGTTCGCCGACCATCATGCGTTCGGCGAGGCCGAGGTGTCGGCGTTGGCGCGTCGAGTGCCGCCGCACGGGCTGGCGGTGTGCACGCTCAAGGATGCCGTCAAGCTCGAGGTCCGCTGGCCTCGCGGCGCCCCCCCGTTGTGGTATCTTTCCCAGGCCGTGACGATCGAGCGCGGGGGCGAGTGGCTGGACGCCCGCCTCGCGCGGTTGGCGGCCCCCTGACACGACCCGAACCGCCGGCCCCGGCCGGCTCAGTGCCCGAACCCAATGGCTGACCTGCGTCTCCCGACGAACCAGATCGTCCGACCCGACAAGGACCGCTTCCTGAACGAGGAGAACCCGTTCGAGGCGATGATGTCCCGGCTCGACCGCGCCGCGACGCTGCTCGACCTCGAGCCCGGCATCTACAAGGTGCTGCGCTCGGCGGAGAAGGAGATCACCGTCTCGATCCCGGTGATGATGGACAACGGCGAAGTGGAGGTCTTCACGGGGATCCGCGTGCTGCACAACACCTCGCGCGGGCCGGCGAAGGGCGGCATCCGCTTCGACATGAACGTGACGCTCGACGAGGTGAAGGCGCTCGCGGCGTGGATGACGTGGAAGTGCGCGGTGGTGAACATCCCGTTCGGCGGCGCCAAGGGCGGGGTGATCTGCGACCCGCTCAAGATGTCGGTCGGCGAGCTCGAGCGGGTGACGCGGCGCTACACCGCGGGCATCATCAACACGCTCGGCCCCGACTCCGACGTGCCGGCGCCCGACGTGAACACGAACGAGCGCGTGATGGCCTGGCTCATGGACACCTATTCCATGCACGTCGGCCACACCGTGAACGCGGTGACGACCGGGAAGCCGGTGGAGATGGGCGGCTCGCTGGGCCGGCGCGAGGCGACGGGCCGCGGCGTGATGTTCACCGCGGTGCAGGCGCTCGAGCACCTCAAGATGGACGTGAAGGGCGCGACGGTCGCCGTGCAGGGCTTCGGCAACGTGGGCTCGATCGGGGCGCAGCTGCTGCAGCAGGCGGGGTGCAAGGTCGTCGCGATCAGCGACCGCACCGGCGGCTGGCACAACCCCAAGGGGCTCGACGTCGACGACGCGATCGCCTACGTGCGCAAGAACAAGACGCTCGACGGCTACGGGAAGGGCGAGGCGCTCTCCAACGAGCAGCTCCTCGAGCTCGAGGTCGACGTCCTCGTGCCGGCCGCGCTCGAGAACGTCATCACGACCAAGAACGCGAAGAACGTGAAGGCGAAGGTCATCTGCGAGGGCGCCAACGGCCCCACGACGGCGGCGGCGGACGCGATCCTCGACGAGAAGGGGATCTTCGTGATCCCGGACATCCTCGCGAACGCGGGCGGCGTCACCGTCAGCTACTTCGAGTGGGTGCAGAACCGCGGCGGCTACTACTGGACCGAGCAGGTGGTGAACGACCGCCTCCGCGACATCATGGTCAACAGTTTCCGCGACGTGCTCAAGCTGTCGATGCAGCACAAGGTGAACATGCGGACGGCGGCGTACATGGTCGCCATCAGCCGCGTGGCCACGGTGCACCGCCTGCGCGGCATCTATGCGTGAGCGCCGCGTCGCCCCGCCGGTCCGGGGGCGGCGGTGAAGGTCTGGGTGGCCGCCGTGGGGAAGCCGCGCGATGCGGCGCTCGCGGCGGCCATTCGCGAGTACGAGACCCGGGCGGCGCGGTACTGGCCGCTCGAGTCGGTGGAAGTGCGGGAGGAGCCGGCGCGGACGTCGACCGAGGCGGTCGTGATGCGGAAGGAGGGGGAACGCCTCCTCGAGCGGCTGCCGCCCGCGGCCCGGCTGGTGCTCTGCGACCCGGGCGGCGAGGCGCTCGACTCCCGGGCCTTCGCGACGCTGGTGCAGCAGCATCGCGAACGGGCGCAGGACCTCGCGTTCGTCATCGGCGGGGCGCACGGCATCGGCGACGTGGTGCGCGCGCGACCGCACCGGCGGCTCTCCCTGGCGCCGTGGACGCTCCCGCACGAACTGGCGCGCCTCGTGCTCGCCGAGCAGCTGTACCGCGCAGGCACGATCACCCGCAACGAGCCCTACCACAAGTGATGCGACGCCCCACCGTCCGGTCGATGCCCCGATGTCCGCTCGCCGCGCCGCGCGTGCGCAGGTCCGCCGCGTGAGCGCGCCGCGCGTCGTCACGGAGCCCCTCGGCGGCGGCCCGCTCTCGCGGGCCGTGCAGGATGGCCAGGCCCCGGCCGAGTGGTACCGCGCCCGGCCCCGCGGCGTGGCGCAGTGGCGTGAGCACGCGGAGGCGGTGCGCGCCGACTTCAACGCCAGCCGATGGCTCGCCGGATTGCGCCCGGCGTTCGACGCCTCCGGGCCGGCGGCGGAGCGCCTGGAGCGCGTCGCGGCCCACAACGGCATCGTCGTCACCACCGGCCAGCAGCCGGGCCTCTTCGGCGGGCCGACGTACACGCTCCTCAAGGCGCTCTCGGCGCTGGCGCTCGCCGACCGCATCGAGCGCGAGACGGGGATCCCCGCCGCGCCCGTCTTCTGGGCCGCGACCGACGACGCCGACTTCGCCGAGGCCTCGTGGACGGCCGTCGCCGAGGAGGGCACCGTCAAGCGGCTGACGGTGCCGCGCAAGGGGCAGGATGGCCTCGTGATGTCGGAGATGCCGCTCGGCGATACCTCGGCCCAGTTCGAGGCGCTGCGTGCGGCCGCGGGGTCGGCGCCCCACGCCGACGTCCTGGAGCTGCTGCGCGCCGCGTACGAGCCCGACACGACGATCGGTGCCGCGTACCTCAAGTTCCTCCGCGGCATCCTCGAGCCGCACGGCATCCCGGTGCTCGACGCCTGGCACCCGGCGACCCGCGCCGCGGCGCGGCCGACCCTCGTGGAGGCGCTGCGGCGCGCGACGGTCGTCGACGAGGCGCTCGCGCTGCGCACGGTGGCCATCGAGCGCACCGGCTTCCGCGCCCAGGTCGCGCGCGTGCCCAAGCTCTCGCTCGTCTTCCGCGGCATCGCGGGGATCAAGGAGCGCATCCCGCTCGGGCAGGCCCTCGAGGTGGCCGACCGCACCGACGCCGTGCTCTCGGCGAACGTGCTGCTGCGGCCCATCGTGGAGCGGCGCATCCTGCCCACCGTGGCGTACATGGCGGGCCCGGGTGAGATCGCCTATTTCGCGCAGGTGGGTGCGGTCGCCGAGGCGCTCGGCGTCCCCGCGCCGCTCGCCCTGCCGCGGTGGGCCGCGACGATCGTCGAGCCGAACATCGACCGCCGCCTCGGGCGCCTCGGGATGGTGCTCGACGACATCCGCACGCCGCACGACGCCGAGCGCCGCCTCGGGGACCGGGCGGTGCCGGCGGAGATCCGGGCGGGGCTCGAGGGCGTGCGTGAGGACCTCGCCCGCCGGCTCGCCGCGCTGCGCGAGGCGTCGGCGGCGCTCGACCATCTCGTCCCGGAGCGGGTGATCGAGGGGGCGCGGCACCAGTTGCTGCACCGGGTCGACCGGCTTGAACGCCGGCTGCGGGCGGCGGCGCGCGCGCGCCAGGTGGAGGCGGTGCAGGACCTCGCCGCGGTGCGCGCCGCCCTCATGCCGGAGGGCCAGCGCCAGGAGCGCCGCCTCAACCCGGTCCCCATGCTCGCGCGGCATGGCGACCTCCTCCTCGCGCAACTGAAGGCGGGCGCCGCGATGCATGCGGGGACGCTCATCGGGTCGTGAGCACCTGATGCGCACCTGGGGCGGGGCGCGGCTCATCGCCGCCGGGATCCTGCTCAGCCGGGTCTTCGGGCTCGTCCGGCAGAAGGTGCTCGCGTACTTCCTCGGCGACGGCGTCGCCGCGGACGTGCTCACGGCGGCCTTCCGGATCCCGAACTTCCTGCAGAACCTCTTCGGCGAGGGGGTCCTGTCGGCGTCCTTCATCCCGGCGTACGCGCGCCTCCTCGCGGAGGGGAAGCGCGAGGAGGCGGGGCGGGTGGCCGGGGCGGTGTTCTCGCTGCTCGCGCTCACCACCGCCACGCTCGTGCTCGTCGGCGTGCTCGCGGCGCCCCTCCTCGTGGACGTGATCGCGCCCGGGTTCGCCGGCGAGGCGCGCGCGCTCGCGGTGCGGCTCGTGCGCCTCATCTTCCCCGGCGTCGGGCTCCTGGTGCTGGGCGCCTGGTGCCTGGGCGTGCTGAACTCGCACAAGCGCTTCTTCCTCGCGTACGTCTCGCCGGTGCTCTTCAACCTCGCGGTCATCGGGGCGCTGCTCCTCGGCGCGACCGGCAAGGCGCCCGAGGGGATCGCGGTCGTGGCGGCGTGGGGGAGCGTGCTCGGCAGCTTCCTCCAGTTCGCGGTGATGGTGCCCGCGGTCTGGCGGCTGGAACGCGGGCTCCGCTTCGCGCCGACGCTCGCGGACCCGCAGGTCCGCGGCGTCGCGAGCCGCTTCGGGACGGTCGTCGTGGGCCGCGGCGTGGTGCAGGTGAGCGGGTTCGTCGACACCGCCATCGCCTCGCTCGTGAGCGCCGGCTCGGTGGCGACGCTCGGATACGCGCAGGCGATCTCCATGCTGCCCGTCTCGCTCTTCGGCATGTCGGTGTCGGCGGCGGAACTCCCGGCCATGGCGGGCGAGACCGGCGATGCCTCCACCGTGGCCGCGGCACTCCGCGCCCGGCTTGACCGCGGGCTCGGACGCATCGCCTACTTCGTGATCCCGTCGGCGATGGCGTTCCTGCTCATCGGCGGCGTGCTGGCCGGCGGGCTCTACGAGGGCGGGGCGTTCACCGCCGAGAGCGCACGCTGGGTCTGGGCGGCGCTCGGCGGCTCGGCGATCGGCCTCCTGGCGGGGACCATGGGGCGGCTCTACGCCTCCGCGAGCTACGCGCTGGGCGATGCGCGCACGCCGCTGCGCTACGCGCTGGTGCGCGTGTCGATCGGCGCGGTGCTGGGGTGGGGGGCATCGCTCTGGCTGCCGCGCCTCCTCGGCATCGATGCGCGTTGGGGGATCGCCGCGCTCACGGCGTCGTCGGGGTTCGCGGCGTGGGTGGAGTTCCAGCTGCTCCGCGACGCGATCACGGCGCGGATCGGGGCGACGGGAGTCCCGGCCTTCAAGCAGTTCATCCTCTGGGCGTGCGCGTTCGTCGCCGGCACGGCCGCGACCGCCGCCGCACGCGTGGTGGACGGCCGGTCCGCGCTCGTCGTCGCGCTCGTCGCCGTCCCCGTGTACGGCGCGGCCTACCTCGGGCTCACGCACCTCGCGCAGATGGACGATGCCCGACGCCCCTGACCTCGTCGCGCAGAAGCTGGCGCACCTGCCGGACACGCCCGGCGTGTACCTGTGGAAGGCGGCCGACGGGACGGTGCTCTACGTGGGCAAGGCCAAGCGGCTCCGCCCGCGAGTGCGCAGCTACTTCGCCTCCGAGCACGCGGAGAGCCCCAAGACGCGACGCCTCGTCGCACTCGTCGCGGACCTCGAGACGATCGTCGTGCCGGACGAAGCGCACGCCCTCATCCTCGAGCAGAACCTCATCAAGGAGCACCGTCCCAGGTACAACGTGATGCTGCGGGACGACAAGACGTACCCGTACATCAAGGTCACGCTGCAGGAGCCGTACCCGCGCGTGTACGTCACGCGCACGCTGCAGAGCGACGGCGGACGGTACTTCGGCCCGTACACCGACGTCGCCGCGATGCGTCGCGCGCTCGACGTGGTCAAGCGCATCTTCACGGTCCGCTCCTGCCGGTACGACATGCCGCGCGAGATGCCCGAGCGCGCCTGCCTCGACTACCACATCGGTCGGTGCAAGGCGCCCTGCGTCGGGCTGCAGTCGCAGGCGGAGTACCGGGCGATGATCGACGAGGTCGTCGCCTTCCTCGACGGCCGGACCGACGAGGTGGTGAAGCGGGTGAAGGCCCGCATGGAGGCGGCGGCCGAGGCGCTCGAGTTCGAGCGGGCGGCCGAGCTGCGCGACGCGGTGGCGCGGCTGCAGCGGCTCGAGGAGCCCACGGTCGTGCTCGAGGTGGAGGGCGGGGACCGCGACGTGGTGGGCTACGCGCGCGACGGCGATGACGCGGCCGCCACGCTGCTGCGGATCCGCGGCGGCAAGCTCGTCGCGCGCGAACACCGCTTCCTCGAGGGCGTGGAGGGGGAGGTCGATGGCGCGGTGCTCGCGACCTACCTCGTCGGCAGCTACCTGAAGGCCCCCGCCCGCGCGCGGGAGCTGCTGCTGCCGTTCGACTTCGAGGATCGCGTCCTCTTCGAGGAGGCGCTGGCCGGGGAGGCGAAGGTCCTGGTCCCGCAGCGGGGCCCCAAGCGCGAGCTGCTCGACCTCGCGGAGCAGAACGCGCGGCACCTGCTCGAGGAGTTCAAGCTGGCCGAGCAGGAGACCGACGAGCGCGCGGCCGACCCTGTCTACGAGCTCGGCCAGCAGCTCGGGCTGCAGAAGCTGCCGCGCGCCCTGGTCTGCTTCGACAACTCCACCGCGCAGGGGAAGGACAGCGTCGGCAGCATCGTCTGGTTCGAGAACGGCCGGCCGCGCCGCGCCGAGTACCGCACGATGCGCGTGAAGACGGTGGATGAGGCCGCGGGCCCCGACGACTTCCAGTCCATGCGCGAGGTGGTGGGGCGCTACTTCCGACGGCGGCTCGACGAACGGAAGCCCCTGCCGGACCTCGTCGTCGTCGACGGCGGCAAGGGACAGCTGAGCGCGGCGGACGAGGCGCTCGTCTCGCTCGGCCTCGGCGCCCTCCCGCTCGTGAGCCTCGCGAAGCGCGACGAGGAGGTGTTCGTCCGCGGGCGCTCGGAGCCCCTGCGGCTCTCGCGCCGGTCGCCCGCGCTGCGCCTCCTCCAGCAGGCGCGCGACGAGGCCCACCGCACCGCGGTCGGGTACAACCGGAAGCGCCGCTCGATGCGGACGATCACCAGCGAGCTGCTGCGGATCCCCGGCATCGGCCCCAAGAAGCGCAGCGCGCTCCTCACCCGGTTCGGCTCGTTGCAGGGCGTCCGCGAGGCGACCATCGAGCAGATCGCCGACGTCGACGGCTTCAGCACCGCGAGCGCGCGCCGCGTCCTCGAGGCGCTCGGCGTCCTCCCGTCCGAACCGGCCGCAACACCCGCCCCAACGCCCGCCCCAACGCCCGCCCCAACGCCCGAGGCGACGCCTGCGGACGTGCCCACACCGCTGGCAGACCGCGAACGCGAGCCGCCCCCGGACTGATCGCCCCTTCCTCCTCCATCCTCCACCCTCCCGCCGCGATGTGGTCCCTCCAGTGCTCCTCCTGCGCGTACGCGCAGCCTGACGGGCGCAAGCTCGCCTCGCTCTGCCCCGACTGCGGGCAGCCGCTCCTCGCGCGCTACGCCGCCGCCGTGCCGCGCTCGGCCATCACGGGCGACGCGAGCCTCTGGCGGTACCGGGCCGCGCTCCCGCTCGCCGAGGGCGAGCAGGCGGTCACGCTTGGCGAGGGCATGACACCACTGATCGAGCTGCCGCACCTGGCGCGCGAGCTCGGGGTGCGCCGGCTCTGGGTCAAGGACGAGGGCCTCAATCCCACGGCGAGCTTCAAGGCACGCGGCCTCATGATGGCCGTGACGCGGGCCCGGGCGCTCGGGCTGCCGGGCGTGTGCGTCCCCACGGCGGGCAATGCGGGCATCGCGCTCGCCGCGTACGCGGCCGCCGCGGCGATGCCGTGCCGCATCTACGCGCCCGAGACCACCCCGCCGCCCATTCTCGGCTCGATCCGCGCATTCGGCGCGCAGCTCGAGCTCGTCGCGGGACACATCGGCGATGCGGGGAAGGCCACCATGGCGTTCGCCAAGGAGAGCGGATATTTCAACGTCGCGACCGTGCGCGAGCCGTATCGCGTGGAGGGCATGAAGACCATGGGCTACGAGGTCGCCGAGCAGCTGGGTTGGCGCCTCCCCGACGCGATCGTGTATCCCACCGGCGGCGGCGAGGGGACCATCGGCATCTGGAAGGCGATCGGCGAGATGCTGGCGTGGGGATGGCTGCCCTCGGACGCCAGGCGTCCGCGCATGGTGATCGCACAGGCCGCGGGGTGCGCGCCGCTCGTCCGCGCCTTCGCGGCGGGGGAGGAACGCGCGACGCCGTGGGAGCAGCCCGCCACCCACGCGAGCGGCCTGCGCGTGCCGGGGCCGCTCGGCGACCGGCTCACGCTGCGCACGCTGCGCGAGAGCGGCGGCGACGCGGAGGCGGTGAGCGAGGAGCGCATCCGCCACGGCACGTTCCTTCTGGCCTCACGGAGCGGCATCGACGCCGCACCGGAGGGCGGCGCGGCGCTCGAGGCGACACGCCAGCTCGTGGCGAGCGGACGCCTCGCGGCCGGAAGCGAGGTCGTCGTCTTCAATACCGGCTCGGGCGCCAGCTATCGTTGGTGAGCACCCGGCCAGCGCTCCCGCGAGGCTTTCGTCCTCCATCCTCCATCCTCCATCCTTCCTCCGCCCGTCTCGCGATGCGCCTCGCCATCCTCGACCCCTTCTCCGGCATCGCCGGCGACATGTTCCTCGGCGCGCTCGTCGACGCCGGGCTGGACGAGGCCTTCATCACCGGATTGCCGGCGACGCTGGGCCTCGAAGGCGTCACCGCCCAGGTCACCACGGTGTCGCGCGGCCAGATCGCGTGCCGCAAGGTCGACTTCACGATCCCGCCGCAGCCCCACGGCCGGCACCTGAAGCACATCCGCGCGCTCGTGGAGGCCACGCCCGCTCCGGACTCGGTGAAGGCCAAGGCGATGGCGGCCTTCACGCTCATCACCGAGTGCGAGGCGGCGATCCACGGCACCACCGTCGAGCGCGTGCACCTGCATGAGGTGGGGAGCGTCGACGCCATCCTCGACATCGTCGGCAGCATCTGGGGGCTCGAGCGGTTGGGCGTGGAGGCGGTCTTCTGCGGCACGCTCCCGCTCGGCGACGGCTTCGTGGACACGCAGCACGGGCGGATGGCGGTTCCCACCGCGGCGACGCTGCGGTTGCTGGAGGGGCTCCCCGTCCGGCCCGGGCCCGAGGGGTCGGGCGAACTCGTCACGCCCACCGGCGCCGCGCTCGTGCGCGTGCTGAGCGCCGGCGCGCCGCCGGTCGAGTATGTCCCGCGCGGCAGCGGCTTCGGGGCAGGGACCAAGGACTTCAAGGACCGCGCGAACGCGCTGCGGATCGTGCTCGCCGACGCGACCGTCGAGGCGGTCGCGGCGGCGCGTGCCGGTGTGGCCGGCGAGCCGGGCGGGACGCCGGCGGGTGCGCGCGTCGAGACGCTGGTGGTCCTCGCCGCGGACGTCGATGACGCCACGGGCGAGCAACTCGGGGCCTTGGCCGAGCGCCTCCGGGAGTCGGGCGCCCGGGACGTCACGCTGCTCGCCATCCTGATGAAGAAGGGCCGCCCGGGCACGCGCATCGAGGTGCTGGCCGCTCCGGCGGATGCGGACCGGCTCGAGGCGCTGCTGCTCATGGAGGGCACCAGCATCGGGGTGCGGCGGCATCAGGTCCTGCGGAGGGCCCTTCCACGGGTGATGCGCGAGGTGCAGGTGCTTGGCGAGCGCGTCCGGATGAAGGTGGTCACGCTCCCCGACGGGCGGCGTCGCGCGAAGCCTGAGTTCGAGGACGTTCGCCAGGTCGCTGCGCGCCAGGGACGGAGCGTGGCGGAGGTGGCGAGAGCCGCGCTCGACGCGCTGGGGGAAGCGTAACGGAAGTCCAAGTGTCGCATTGCTTTCGGCTCATTCGGTTGATACATTGAGTGAGCCGCGTCGCGCGGCTTTTTTCGTCCCCTGCCGCCACGTCGTCCCGCCGCCGCGCATGGTCCGCGTCCTCCGAGTCCAACCCGACAGCATCGCCGCCGAACTCGGGATCGTCCCGGGCACGGAGCTGGTGGCCGTCGACGGGCGGCCGCTCGAGGACTTCCTGGACTGGGAGTTCCTCACCGCCGACGACGCCTTCGAGCTCGAGGCGCGCTTCCCGGACGGGGAGCACGTGGTCTTCGAGATCGAGCGCGAGGGCGGCGATCCCATGGGGATCGAGCTCGAGCCCCCGAACGTGCGGCGCTGCGCCAACCGCTGCGAGTTCTGCTTCATCGAGGGGCTGCCCAAGGGGCTGCGCAAGCCGCTCTATGTGCGCGACGACGACTACCGCCTCTCGTTCGCGTACGGGAACTTCGCGACCCTCTCCAACCTCAAGGAGAAGGACTTCCAGCGGATCCTCGAGTATCGCCTCTCGCCGCTCTATGTGTCGGTTCACGCGACGCCGTGGGAGGCGCGGAAGGTCCTGCTCAACAACCCGCGGGTGCCCAACATCGTCGAGCAGCTGCGGCGGCTCGTCGACGGCGGCATCCAGTTCCATGGCCAGATGGTCGTCGTCCCCGGCCTGAATGACGGGGACGTCCTCGAGCAGTCGCTCGCGGACCTCTACGCGTTCGGCGAGGGGTGCCTCACCGTCGCGCTGGTGCCCGTGGGCCTCACGCAGTTCTCGCACATCTACACGGGGCAGTCGATGGACCGCGAGAACGCCACGCGGATCCTCGAGTCCGCCGAGCGCTGGGCGCGGAAGGCGGAGGCGGAGCGGGGGGAGCCGTGGGTGTACGGCTCCGACGAGCTCTACCTGCTGGCCGGCCGCCCGCTGCCGACCGCCGAGCACTACCGCGACTTCGCCCAGATCGAGAACGGGGTGGGCGCGGTGACCGCGTTGCGCGACCGTGTGCGCGACGGCGTCGCCCGCCTGCCGCGGCTCGAGGGCAGGCGGATCGGCGTCGTCACGGGCAAGGCGATGTCCGACCTCATGCCGGCGCTGCTCTCGCAGCTGACGGACGCCACCGGCGCCCACTTCGAACTGATCCCCACCGTGAACTCCCTCTTCGGCCCGACGGTGACCACCGCGGGCCTCCTCGTCGGCGCGGACATCACGCGTGCGCTCGAGGGTCGCGCGGACCTCGACCTCGCGCTGATCCCCGCCGAGACGATCAACGACGCCGGCGTCTTCCTCGACGACCAGGCGTTCGTCGCCGTGCGCGAGGCGCTGCCGATGCCGGTCTACCCCTCGTACGACTTCATCGACGTGCTCGAGCACGAGGGCAGCGGCGCCCTCGCCGGGAGCCCCCGTGGCTGACATCCCGGTGGTCGCGCTCGTCGGCCGGCCCAACGTCGGCAAGTCGGCGCTCTTCAACCGCCTCATCGGGGACGACACCGCGATCGTGAGCGAGGAGGCGGGGACCACGCGCGACCGGCACTTCGCCCTCGCCGAATGGCAGGGGCGGCCGTTCTGGCTCGTGGACACCGGCGGGATCGTCGAGGACTCCGACCTGCCGATGGACGTCGCCATCAAGCGGCAGGTGAAGCAGGCGATCGCCGAAGCCGACTTGATGCTGCTCATGGTGGACGCGAAGTCCGGGCTGCATCCGAGCGATGCGCGCCTCGTCGACCTGCTGCGCAACTCGCGCAAGCCATGGCTCCTCGTCGCGAACAAGGTCGACGACCCCAAGAGTGCGGACTACTTCGAGTTCTTCAACCTCGGCGCCGGCGACGTGTATCCGGTGTCAGCGGCCAACGGCAAGAACTCCGG
>CAZPJF010000056.1:0-13566 GCA_964586095.1 uncultured Gemmatimonas sp.
GTGGCCGCGACGCAGGCACCGGCCGCTGCCGCGCCCGCCGCGCCCGCCGCGCCGCCGCCGGCCGCGGCACCGGCACCTGCGACGCAGGCACCCCAGGCCGCGGAGCCGCGGCGCGAGCTGCGCCGCGATGGCAGGCTCGACCAGGTCGTGGTGACGGGCGTGATGAGCGACAGCGCGCCGGCGCGACGCGCGTTCAACGCGGAGCTGGAGCGGTCGCGGGCGGCGCAGGACGCGCGGGCGAAGGGTGCCGCGGCGCTCGCGGCGCCGAGCGCGATGCGCGCGCAGGCCGAGCCGATGGCCGCCGCGCCCGTGGTCGGCGGCGTGCTCGACGGGTGCTGGCTCGTGCGCTCGGCGGTGCGCGTCGATTCGATCCAGGTCGCGCCGCGGATCCTGCGCCTCGCGGGTGACACGCTCGAGGTGGCGCTCACGCCGGCCCGGCTCGGCCTCCGGGCCAGGGTGGTGCGCGACTCGGGCGGGGCGCTGGTGGGCGAGGTGCGGCGCGCCACTGGTGCGGGCGGGGCGTTCTTCGCGTCGCGGACGGATTGTCCGTGACCTCGTGTCCGACATCATCTTCCCACGTCCGCCGCGGGCGGACGGGCGACCCCCCAACCATGGAGTGTGCACGATGCGTGCGATCGGGCTGCTGCTGATCGGTGTCCTCGGCGGGGCGTTCATCGGCGGCGAGCCCGAGTGGAAGTCCCTCAATGGTCTCTACCTGCTGAGCCCGGCGACCATCATCGACCCGGGCCCTGACGAGCCGGTGGAGCTGCTCCTGCTCCACGTCACCGGCGAGAGTGCCGAGGAGATACTCAAGGCGATGCCTGACAAGGGGTCCGACGTGGGATGCGGCGGCGAGCGCCTGCCCGGAATGACGCGCAAGGTCGCTCGCCACCTGGAGTGTGCGCGGCTCCCGGACGGCAGCACGACGTGTACGCTGGGCGTGTCGCTCCGCACGGGAGAGACTCGCCGAGGGTATGTGTGTGACTAGCAGTGGGCCCCTGGCATCGCGGCCCCCATCGGAGCGTCCGTCCTTCGATGGAAGGAAGGCACTCCGGGCGCCAGTGTCCGCGATCTCGGCGATGGCTTGGTGTGCTCGTCCTGCTCGTCCTGCTCGTTCGCGACGGTGAGCATGAGCACCCCTATGAACGATGAAGGACCGGTGCGTGCGATTCGGCGGCTTCACTCGATCAACTTCGCCGACGCCAGGGTCTCGCGTCTCGATCTCTTGCTCGGTTCAGTTCCACGCGCCCCATCTCTTCGGGTCTGGTTCGTCGATGGTACACTCTTGGACGAGGCTGGGAGGGCGATCGCGTCAATCGAGTTCGTACGCTGCGCCAAGTTCGCCTGCGGACTCGATCTCGAGAGCACTGCGATCTTCTCGCATGACCTCGCCGAACTGAGCTGCGAGCCAGTCGGCGCGCAGGCCGGAGTCAACGGCGGCGAGGCGAAGACGCGCCGAGAGCATGAGTTTCGACTGCGATTCGCCGACCCCAGTGGCAGTCTCGTGATGTTCGTGGCGGCCGACCTCAAGATCACGTTGGCACGGCACGAATGAGGACCTGCGATTCGCCACGCGCCGCCGCTCCACCCGTGACTTGCGAAGTGGAGCGCGGGGTCAGCTGGCTCGCGCATTCGCGGTCGGGCAAGCTCCCCTGAATCACCCCGGGCTCTCCAGCGGCTCACTTGGATGAGTGCCGAGACCGTCGCGGCCGGGATGACGTTGCAGGTCGCCGGCGTGCGTCACTACGCTGATTGCGGCGTCACGGACGCCCGATAGCTTTCCCGGTGATGCATGACACGACCCCAGAAGCCGCCCCGGAAGCCGCCGCCGCGCAAATCGACGCGTTCCGCCGACTTCGTCCCGCCGAGCGCGTAACGTTCGCATTGGACGCCAGCGGTAGGCTGCTGCTTCTGTCAGCGGTCGTGCTGGCACTGAGTTGCGGCCGCGCCGAGGACTCCTCATCGAGTGCTGGAGCACAAGTGTCGACGGCGGCTGACAGTCTGCCGGCTCTACCTTCGGTCACGCGAGCGCAGCGCTATGAGTCCCTGACCCTGGACGAGGCCGTCCGAGCTCTCGCCGAAGTAGAAGGCCGATTCGTCTTGCAGCGCCCCGGCGTCGGCTACGAGTTCGATGGCGACAGGTCTCTCTTCATTCGGCTTAGGAGATCGCAGGAGGAAGCGGCCGAGAAGCTGATCGACTGCTTCACCGATACGACTGCAGCGGTGGCAACGGTTGCGGGCCGGCGTGTGTCGGTAGGCGCCATGTGCGCGTATGCACTCGGGTTCTTCGCCTACTACGAGCACACCGATGAAGAGGGTGATTCGAGTGGCGACTGGGATGGCTATGTCGACGTGACCGCAGACGCCGCAGCGCTACGGAGGGCGCAGGCCGCCTGGAGGAAGCTGCAACCGCGCGGCTACATCTTGCTGCCGCCCTGAGGCGTGAATCGCACCGGAACTGCCGGTGGAGACCCTCTCGTCGATTGAAGCAGGCGACCGCATCTGAGACGCGCGTTCGCCCGCCCTCTGGCCTGGAACCCCGCTCCGGTGTGGAGTTCGGCGGACCCAGGTTCTCGCGAGCGCATGAGAACTGCCCTGTTCCGCGCGGAGCGTCTACGCGATCGAGGGGCAAAGGACCTCACCAGCTCGTGATGTCCGCATCCTCTCCCTCTCCTCCGCGTCGACCGTCCGCCCCGAGCGCGCGCAGGTCGTACCCCTCCCGGTTCACCTCCCCGGGACTGACGTACTCATAGGCGTTGCCCCAGGGGTCGAGCGGCACCGCGCGGCGAAGGTACGGCCCGCGCCAGCTCGCGGGCGCTCCGGGCGGCCGCTCCCAGAGCGCGCGAAGACCTTCCGACGTTGTCGGATACCGGCCCGTGTGCAGCCGGTAGGCGTCGAGCGCGGCACCGAACATCTCGATCTGCGACCGTGCGGTCGTCTCGCGCGCCGTGCCGACGTGCTGCAGGACGTTCGGGGCGACGAGCGTCGCGAGGATCGCGATGACGACGATCACGACGAGGATCTCGATCAAGGTGAATCCGCTGCGCGGCGTGTGCGCGCACCTGGGGGGAATCGGCATCCCGAGTCGTTCCTCGTTGGGTGAGGAGGTGGGTCGTGCTCCTGCGAGCGCGCTGTCCATCCAGCAATGGAATCGGCAGGCGCGTGCCGAGCTCCGCAAGTGACCGTCAAGAGAATTGGCAGTGCCAATAGTGCGAATCCCTGTCAGAACTGACAGGGTTGCGCTCGAAAAGGGACGTCAGTACCGTTGCCGCTCGCGATTCCGGGCAACGGGAGGGCGGACTCGAATGAGCACAGGCGTCAAGGGAAGATCGAGCTCACTGGGCAACTCGCGGAGCAAGACGAGGGCAATCGCCGCATGACGACAGGGACCGTCCCGGACACCGCGCCGGTCGCCCTGACGAGCGACCTGACCCGCGAGTACCTGCTCCATCACGGCGTCTGCCCGGCGCGCATCGATGACGATGGCCGCCTCGTGGTCGCGCTCACGGAGAGCGGCTCCCGCGAGGCCGTCGACGAGGTCGGAGCCTCCTTCGGTCGCGCTACGACGGTCGAACTCGTCGAGCCAGGCGAACTGGACCGCTTGATCGCGCGCGGCTCAGCGGGCGCGGAGCACGCCCTGAGGTTCGGCGCGAGCTCCCTCGACACCAGCGTGGGTGACCAGGACGAGCTGAGCGCGGATACCCGCGCGCTCGCCAACCAACCACCCGTCATCCGCTACGTGAACGCGCTCATTCGCGACGCGGTGGAGCTCGCCGCGAGCGATATCCACCTCGAAGCCGCGAGGGGCGGCGAACTGGCCATTCGCTTCCGGCGGGACGGGCTCCTCTCGTTGGCGAGTGCTCCGCCGCCGGTCCTGCCCCAGGCCGTCGTCTCGCGCGTCAAGCTGCTCGCGGAGCTCGATACCGCGGAGCGCCGCCGCCCGCAGGATGGGCGCATCCGTGTGCGTCTCGATTACCGCGACCTCGATCTCCGCATCTCGACGGTCCCGAGCCTGCACGGCGAGAGCGTCGTCATCCGGTTGCTCGATCAGGGCGGACGGCCCGTGGACCTCGCGCAACTCGGCATGTCGAGCGGCATGCACGACGCGATGGCGGAACTCACCGCACGCCCGAGCGGCATGGTGCTGGTCACCGGCCCCACGGGAAGCGGGAAGACCACCACGCTCTACTCCGCCCTGCGGCGACGTCGGGCTGACCTCGAGAAGATCCTCACGGTCGAGGATCCCATCGAGTACGAGCTTCCGGGGATCACGCAGGTTCCCGTGCACCAGCGCGCGGGCGTGAGCTTCGGATCCATCCTCCGGTCCATCCTGCGCCAGGATCCCGATGTCATCATGGTCGGCGAGATGCGGGACGCCGTCACCGCCGAGGTGGCCGTGCAGGCGGCGATGACGGGGCATCTCGTCCTATCGACGCTGCACACCAACGACGCCATCGGTGCCATCCCACGGTTGCTGGACCTCGGCGTCCCCGACTACCTCGTCGCGGCGACCCTCGAAGGGGTCCTCGCCCAGCGGTTGGTGAGGCGCATCTGCGAAGCGTGCTGCGTCACCGCGCAACCGCCCAGCGAGCACCGCGACGTACTGGCGCGGGAGGCCGGCTACGAGGGTCCGACCGCACGCGGTGCGGGATGCGCAAAGTGCGGCGGCACGGGATTCCGCGGACGCCTCGGACTCTTCGAACTCGTGCGAGTCGATGCTGCGATCAAGGACGCCATCGCGCGCGGCGCCCGGCGAGCGGAGCTGGCCGCACTGGCCGCGGAACGCGGCTGGACGACGCTCCGGGCGGACGGGTGGGAGAAGGTCGCTGCCGGCCTCACCACGGTGGAGGAGGTGCTCCGTGTCACCGTGGACTGACACACCGACCGCAGGCAGCACCCGATACACCTACCGGGCACTGCGTGCGGACGGAAGCCTGTTGATCGGCGAACTGATCGCCGCCGACCGCGAGGCCGCGAAGCACCGGCTGACTCTCGCGGGTCAGTTCCCGGTGGAGGTGGTGGCCAAGGCGCTAGCGCCGGGTCGCCGCCGGCGACTCCCCGCGCGCGACGCGGCGCTTGGTCTGCGCCTGCTGGGATCGCTCCTGCGATCCGGAATCTCGATGGAGCGTGCGCTCGGCATCCTGCCGTCGATCGCGCCCGCATCGTGGGAACGCGCGCGCCTCGAAGCACTGCGGTCGGCCGTGCGAGAAGGGGCGCCGCTCGCTCGCGCGCTCGAGAGTTCGGGCCTCGCCCTCCCAGCCCACATCCAAGGCATGATCGATGCGGGCGAGTCGAGCGGCACACTGACCGAGGTGCTGATGGAGGCCGCTCGGATCACGGAGGAGAGCGCATCGACGGCTGCTGCGATCCGGAGTGCGCTCGCGTATCCGACGCTCCTCGCTGTCGTGGGGGTCATTACCGTCGGGTTGCTCGTGGGGATCGTGCTCCCGCGGTTCGCGGAGCTCCTCCACGATGCGGGGCAACGACTGCCGACGTCCACGCTCCTCCTCCTCGGCGTCGCATCCGTCGTGCGCGCCTGGTGGCCCGTGCTGCTCCTCGTACCGCTCGCCGGGGCTGCCCTTGCGATGCAGCGGCTTGCGAGCGACCGGCTCCTGCGCCAGCGCTGGCACGAGCGGCTGCTGCGCTTCCCCATCATCGGTCCGCTGCGCCACGCCATCGGCGGCGCTCGCTTCGCCGCGACCATCGGCGCCCTCCTGCGGGCGGGACTGCCTCTGCCACGTGCGCTCACACTGGGCTCTCAGGTCATCGGCGACGAGGCGCTCGCCGCCCGCGCCGCGAGCGCCCGCGAGGACGTGGTGCGCGGCGAACGGCTGTCGTCGTCCGTCGAGTGCCATGCCGTCGTGCGCTCCGCGGTCTGCCAGATGATCCGCGCCGGTGAAGCCACCGGCGAACTCCACGACATGCTCGCGGAGGCGGCGCGCATCGAGGCCGAGTGGAGCCTCACCAGATTGCGTTCGCTCACGCGAATGATCGAGCCGCTGCTGATCCTCTGCTTCGGCGGCCTCATCGCCGCCGTCGCCGCCGCGCTCCTCCAGGCCGTGTACGCGATCCGCCCCATGCCATGAAGCAGCGCCGACGAGGCGTCACCCTCCTCGAGCTCATCGTGGCGCTGGCGATCGTCGCGGTCGCGGCGGGCGTCGGGACGCTTGCGTGGTCACGGGACTACGATCGGGCGCAGGGCCACGGCCGGCTCGAGGGCATCGTCGCGGCGGCGCGCCCCCCAGCCCACACAAACCGAGCGCCCCAGCGTGTCACCCTGCGCATCGATGCCGCGGGGCGCCTGATCGATGGATCGGACGGGCACGCGGGCACCCGCAGCGTCACGCTGGTCGCCAACCCGGACGGGAGCGTCATCGCACCACGGGAGCTTGGCGTGGACCTCCTCACCGGCCGCCTCGGGCACGAGGAGGCCGAACGATGAAGCGAGCCCGTCGCGGGGCAGCGCTACTCGAGGTGCTCGTCGCGATCACCCTCGTCACGCTCATCGGGGTGTCGAGCGTGCGGCTGGTTCGCGATGTCGGTGAGACCGTACGCCTCGTGTCGGACGACGAGTCGTCCGTTCGGGCCGCATCGGACTTCCTCAATGCGGTCTCGCTCTGGACCCGCGAACAACTCGACCAGCGCCTGGGCCCGCGGGAGCAGGGTCCCTGGGTGCTGGACATCCGGCGAGTGACGCCCGACCTGTATCGCGCGATCCTCCTCGACGACACGGGCGCGATCGTCCTGGAGACCGCGCTCTTCCGCCCGAGGCCGCGTGCGTAGGCCCGTCGCCCCTCCCTCCCGTGCGGGATTCACGCTGCTCGAAGTGCTGGTCGCGCTCACGATCGGCTCGGTCGCGGTCCTGCTCGCGGCGTCGCTGCTGCGCACGACATCCGATCAGCTGGAGATCGTGCGCGCGTCGTCCCTTCGGGCCGACGAGTCCGCCAATGGCGAGCGAGTGCTGCGTCGGCTCGTCGGACAGTTGAGATGGTCGTCCGCCGATGATCCCAGGCCTGCAGGCGACGCGAACCGGATGCGGTTCGCTACCTGGTGCGACATGCCGGCGGGATGGCAGGAGCGATGCACGGCGACGCTCGTCATCGCGGACCCGGCGGATGGCGGGGGCGTCGACCTCACCACGCCGCACGACTCGGTGCGGCTGCTCCGGGGCATGGCGATCGACGGCTTCCTGTACCTCTCCCGTCCGGAGCATGGTCTCCGGTGGCACCGCGAGTGGCTGGATCCGGGAGCGCTGCCAAGTGCGCTCGGAGTCGTGACGCCGGGCGACACGCTCGTCATCCGGGTCGGGGACAGAGGATGAGGAACGCACGTGCCGGTTTCGTTGTCATCACGGTGCTCTGGTTCATGGTCGGCATCGTGAGCCTCGCCATGCTCGGGACGCAGCTCTCCCGGGGGGCGATCGGGACGGTCGCGAATCGCGTGGCCCTCACGCGGGCCGAATGGCGCGCCGAGGCGTGCTTGGCCGCGGTGCTCGCCTCGCACGCCGCGCTCGTGCACGGTGACGACCGGCGGCACGGACGATTGCACACGCTCATCGGGTCAGCCGATGCGGTGGCCGCGTGCCCTGGCCGCGTCACGGTCGAACCCGTTGGCGCCAGGCTCCCGATCAACAGCGCCCCAGAGTCGCAGCTTCGCCGAACACTTGTGGCGGCGGGCATCCCGCGTGCCTCCGCCGACTCGCTGACGGACGCGCTGCTCGACTGGCGCGACGCCGACGACAGCGCACGAACCTATGGGGCGGAAGCGCGGTGGTATGCCCGCATGGGTCGACGACCGCCCCGGAATGCGCCGATCGCGGACCTCGCCGAACTGCGGTTCGTGCGCGGTTTCGAGGCATGGCTGGGTCCGGACGCCGGTGAGGGACTGGACGCCATCCTTGCACTGGACAGTGCCCGGGTGGCGATCAGCGTCGCGCCAGCCGCGGTGCTTGCGGGGCTGCCCGGCTTCTCCGCCCACACGGCCCGGCTCGTCGAGCGTCACTTCACCCAGGGTGACGCCAGCGTCCCGGAGTTGCTCGCCGTTGCGGGGATACTGCCGTCCGACGAGCGCGACGCACTGAGCCAGGCGTACGCGGGGCTCGTCGAGGCGGCGACGATCGATCCGGAGGGTTGGAGGATCCGAGTGCGATCCTCGGGCGTGCGCGACAGCGCACATGCCGTGCGACTGACCGTCGACCTGAACGTTCGCGTGATGCGGGACGGCGGGCGACTCGCGATCGTGGACCGGAGGATGACACCGTGAGCGACCAGCGGATCCAGTCGGTCGCGCTGCCGCGCCTCGCGCCCTGGCAGCGACAGGCGATCGGCGTCGTCATCAGCGAACGGGGATCGCAGGCGTGCGAACACGGCACCGAGGACGAGCTGTGGCGCCTCGATGGTCCGGGCGCGGTCGATCCGCGACACGTGGGGGAGGTGCTCGATGCGATCCTGGCCCGGGTCCCACGTCGCCGTGGCGCAATCCGTTCGGGACGAGTCATCGTGGCATTGTCACCCGCGCTCGTGCAGTACAAGCGCCTCTTCGGGTTCCCGGAGCTGCCGGATGAGCGGCTGGCGGGTGCAGTCCTGCGAGAGGGGGTGACGCGGTTCTTCCGCCGGACGGATGACCATCTGGTGACCAGCGCGGTCGAGCGCAGGGACGACGGTACGCGGTGGGCGGCCGCGTGCGCGGCGTCATCCATCGAGGCGATCGGCAAGGCGTGTCATGCACACGGTGTGACGCTGGTCGCCGTCGTACCGCTCGCCACGATCGCGCACGAGCCAGCGGAGGCGCGGTGCGAGGACGCGCAGATGGTCGCGCGCCTCGTCAGCCAGCGGCGTGCGGTGCGTTGCGACCTTGCGCACGGGGTCGCCAGCCCGGCGCCGGTCAGTCGCAGCGTGGCACGCGCGACCGCCCTGTCGCTGGCGATGGTGGTGGTACTTTCACTCCTTGCACCGATCCTCGCGGCGCGAGTCGTCACCAAGAGGGCGAAGGCGGAGCACGACGCCATCCTTGGCCGCGAGACGCAGGCCCGGCATCTCGCGATCGAGCTGGCCCGCGTGAGCGACGCGTTGCACACGCTCGGCTCCCGCGGCGGGGAGGGGAGAGCCACCCTTCCGCTCCTCGAACGGATCGGCGCGGGGCTGCCAACCGGCGCGGCCGTGACGCATCTGCAGGTGGACTCCGGTGGTGGGACGCTCGTCGCGCTCGCCCCGTCCGCTGACGGGGTCCTGAACGGATTGGCAACGGCGACGGCCGTGGCAGAACCGGAGATCTTCGGGCCGGTGACCCGCGAGCGTGTCGGCGATCGCGACCTGGAGCGCGTGAGTCTCCGCTTCCGGCATGCTCCGATCATGCGCGCGAAGGCGGCCGAACCATGACCAAGCTCTCGGCGGCAGACCGCCGTGCACTGCGCGTGGGGGCGCTGGTGATCGTCGTCGCGGTGGTCGGCGGACGGTTGGCCCCCTGGTGGTGGCGAGTCACGGAGTCGGCGGTCGCGGAGGCCCGAGCCGCGCGCCAGGACTTGGCGGATGCGCGTGCGCTCGTGAGCGCTGAACCGCTCCTGATGGATTCGCTCGCCGTTCGCCGGGCGCGCCTCCTGCGGTTCATGTCTGGAGTGCTTCTCACGCCCCGCCCCGCGGCAGCGGCGTCCCAGCTTGGGGCGATCGTGACGCGCTACGGGCGCGAATCCGGAATCCTCGTCTCCTCGCTGAGCGTGGAGGCGGACACGCTCGTGCCAGCGGGCTTCGGTCGTCCAGTCGTGCGACTCGAGGGCCGAGGGGACGTCAGAGGCCTAACCCGGTTCCTTGCGTCCGTGGAGAACGGACCAGCGAGGCTCACCGTCAGGGAACTCACCGTGACGCAGCCGGATCCGGTCGGTGCTGGACGCCCCGAGGACCTCCGCCTGGCGCTGGTGATCGAGGGGATCGCGGTTCACGACGCGACTGCCGACGCGGAGCGTCGGGCACCATGACCCGCCGAACTCTGGGGATCCTCTGGGGAGCGATCGTCGCGGCGACCGGACTCGCTTCCGCTGCGACCATGAACGCACTCGGGCCGACGGAGTCCGCGGACTGGTCCGTTCCGCCGGTCGAGGTCGGGGCGAGCGAGCGCGCGGGGTCGACCGCAGCGGTCGCCTCGCGGATCGCCGACGCGAATCCCTTCCGTCTCGACCGGCGACCGTCGGCACTTCCGTTCGGCTCGAGCGCGGAGGTCGCTGGAGCGATCCCATCGCTCGAGCGGCGCCCGCCGTCGGTCTCGGGCGTGCTGGGGCCGCCCTGGCGAGCGGTCCTCGAAGGCGTACCCAACCGGGAGGGTGGCGTGCTCGTGGCGCGCGGCGACACGCTCGCGGGTTGGCGCATCCGCTCCGTGACGGCCGACACGATCGTGATCCAAGGCCGCGACACCACGTGGGTCCTGCCAGTGAGAAGACCATGATCCTGCACTCCTCGCGACACCACGCAGTGCGCGTTCTCGTCTGCCTGCTGCTCTTCGGTGGAGTCGCCGGGGCACAGCGCGCCGATGCCCCCCGCTCATCCGATAGCGTGAGCGTGCGCTTCGTCGACGTCGAGCTGCGCGTGGTCGTGCAGGCACTCGGACAACATCTCGACCTGCCACTCGTGGTCGCCGCAATGCCGGCCAGCCGAGTGACACTCGAGACGCCGCATCCCATCCCGCGGTCGGCGGTGCTCCCGTTGCTCCGCGGGTTGCTCGAATCGCAACGTCTTCGGTTGCTCTCGGACAGCACGGCGGGCCTTTCCGAGTGGAACCGATCCTGGAGGCAGCGCCCGCCCCGCCCGCGGCAGAACAGCCCGCAGGAGCACAGGACCAGGCAGGCCGTGCTCCCGTGCAGCTGTACACGCTGCGTCTGCGCCATGCGCGCGCTGCCGACGTCGCCGCGACCGTCAACACGCTCTATGGGCGCGCCAGCGCTCTGGGTGAGCTCGGCGCGCGGCGACCGCCTCTCGCCGAACAGCTGCAGGCCAACCGGAGTGCGACGACCGCGCTTCCGCCCGGCGCAATCCCGGTGTCACCCCAACTCGTCCGACCGGCTGGAAGCCTCAGCGGCGAGGTGATCATCGTGCCCGACCCCGGCACCAATGCCCTGATGATCCGGTCGACCGAGCGGGACTTCACGCTGATCAAGGAAGCGGTGCAGGCGCTCGATGTCCGTCCGCTCCAGGTGATGATCGAAGTGCTGATCGCCGAGGTGCGGAAGGACCGCGGCTTCGCGTTCGGTGTCGCGGCTCAGGTGCCGGCGACCGCGATCCCCGGCACCGCCAACTCGACCGTCGGGGGAAGCACCACCGGTGCGGGACTTGGCGACTTCGTGTTGAGCGTGATGAACGTCGGCGGCGTGGACCTCGATGCCACGCTGCAGGCGGCGTCATCGCGCGGGGACGTCTCGATCGTGAGCCGCCCGGTGGTCCTGGCCGCCAACAACGAGCTCGCGCAGATCCTCGTGGGGAGCCAGCGCCCCTTCGTCCAGGTCTCGCGGTCCCTCCCGACGGACGCTCCGCAGCGCGACCAGGTGGTCCAGTACAAGGATGTGGGCACGCAGCTGCAGGTGCGTCCCACCATCAGCGCGGATGGCTACGTGATGCTGGAGGTGACCCAAGAGGTGAATGCCGTGACGACGGAGACCGCATTCGACGCGCCGGTGATCTCGACCCGGTCCGTGCAGACGCGCCTGCTGGTGAAGGACGGGCAGACGGCCGTCCTCGGCGGACTCTCGGACCGCCAGCGCGACGCCTCGCAGGGTGGCGTGCCCGTACTCTCGGCGATCCCGCTCCTGGGCGGCCTCTTCGGCCGGGCGAGCCGACGGACGACGGAGACCGAACTGTTCGTGTTCCTCACGCCGACGGTGCTGTTCAGCGACGAGGATGTGGACCGCAAGAGCGCGCCCTTGCGCTCGCGCGCGGAGGGGGACCGATGACGGAGCCGAGGTGGGTCGACCCGCAGATCGGGGAGCTGCTCGTTGGCGAGACTCCGGTCATGCGAGAGCTTCGACGCCTGATCAGGTGCGTGGCTGGAAGCGCCGCCCCCGTCTGGATCGAAGGTGAGACCGGCGCCGGCAAGGAGCACGTGGCGCGTGCGATTCACTTGGCGAGTGGGCGCTCGGGCTCGCTCGTGCCGGTGAACGTCTGCGCGATCGCCGACACGATGTTCGAGTCCGCGATGTTCGGCCACGAGCGCGGTGCGTTCACTGGCGCGTTCGAATCGTCTGACGGGCATCTTGCCGAGGCCGATCGCGGCACGCTCTTCCTCGACGAGATCGGAAGCCTTCGCCTGGATGCCCAAGCGAAGCTCCTGCGCGCGATCGAGACCGGCACTTACCGCAGGATCGGCGCGCGCACGGACCGGCGGAGTGATTTCCGGTCAGTCGCAGCCACGAACGTTCCATTCGAGCAGCTTGTCAGCGCGGGCTTGCTCCGTGAGGACCTCGGCTTCCGACTGCGCGGCTTCCCCATCAGGGTGCCGCCGCTGCGCGCGCGACTTGACGACCTGCCCCAACTGACCGCGCACCTCCTCGGTCGCGACCACGGGACGGGTCCACGGACGATCACCGCGGAAGCGCTGGCCCTCCTGATGCGTCACCCGTGGCCCGGGAACGTCAGGGAGCTCGCCCAGGTGCTGCACACCGCGCGGACGCTGAGCGATGGAGAGCGACTCGGCGCCGCGGACGTCGAGCGCGTGTGGGTGATGCGCGAGATTCCCCTGGCTGCTCCCAGCATCGACGACGAGCGCGCGATGCTGCGCGAACTCCTTGTTCGCCACGGCTGGGACACGGCGCGCGCCGCCACGGAGCGCGGCGTCGACCGATCCACGATATACCGCTGGATGCGAAGGTTCGGCGTTGCGGTCCCCAGGGCGAGTCCCGCCACCGGCTTCGCGCAGGGTGCTCTCGGCCCCGTTCCGGTGCTGGCGGAGGTGCCGGTGACGGGCCCCATGCATGCCGGCGAACGATGAGCGATTGGCATCCCATTGGTACCACTGGATGCCAATCGCGTGCGAATGCAAATGGTCGTGCGAACGCAAGTGCTTGATTCGCAACACGTTGCTCGCTTGGCGCAAGTGGAACGACTCCTGCTATGGGCGGACGCGGTGCTGGTCTCGGTCGCCTCGTCCATCGGAGGATCGCGTGCCCGTTCGCCGTCGTTGCTTGCCGTCTTGCCGCCTTGCTCGCCTCGCTCGCCTCGCCGGCCTCGCGGGTGGCTGGGGTCCCCTGCCGGCGCTCGTCCTCGCGCTGATGCTCAGCGTCCTGCCGTTCGGGTCGGCCGGCGCGCAATGCGCGGGTGAGCTGCAGGGGTGCACCAACAATCCGCCCACGCTGCACATCGAGGCCCCCGACTCGACGACGCAGCAGACGATCCAGATCCGGGTGTACGCCGCGGATGACGGCCGCCTCCACCTGAACTCGTGGCAGACGTGGTATAACGGGAGCCTCGTCGGCGGCTGGCCAGCCATGGTGGACAACCCGAATCTCGCGGACCAGTCCGTCGTGGCGCACGGGCCGTTCACGCTGAGCGAGGGGACCTTCGAGTTCAAGGTCCGCGTGTGCGACCTCTC
>CAZPJF010000057.1:0-13538 GCA_964586095.1 uncultured Gemmatimonas sp.
GGGGGGGGGGGGGGGGGGGGGGGGGGGGGGGGGGGGGGGGGGGGGGGGGCGGCGACCGCTGGGACGGGGGTGCGCGCTGTCACCCGCGCTGGCGTGGCGCCGTAGGGCGCCCTACGTTCGAGCAGCACGCACGCCCCACGTTCGGAGACCCCCCATGCGCACGACTCGCCACCTCCTCGCCGCGTGCCTCGCCGCGGTGTGCCTCCTTCCCGCCGCCGCGCAGGCCCAGTCCGACCGCGCGCTCGACCTCACCGAGGCGATCCTCGACCGCTTCTTCACGGCCCACGCCAAGGAGAAGGCCGAGCGCGAGACCGTCACGCCCCAGGTCCAGGACGCCGAGTCGCGGCTGGCCAAGTACGAGCAGTGCCGCCGGGACTTCGAGGCCGCCGGCTCCGCCAGCGGGAGCCGGCTCGGTGGCCTCGCCGCGCGCGTGGCGATCAAGGCCAAGTGCGGCGACAAGGACGCCGATGCCCTCCGCAAGGATCGGCAGAAGGTGATCGACGGGCCCGAGATCGCGGCGGCCTCGGCCGGCGGGTTCCAGCTCCCCGAGTACCGCCGCCTGCGGGATCGCATCCGCGGCTGGCTCGAGGGCGATGCCTCGGGCTTCACCACCGGCGGGCTCGCGCTGCTCAAGGCGCGCGAGTCGCAGCTGCGCGGGGCGTTCGGCATCAGCGCCGCGGTGGTGAACGCGGGGGGCGGGTCGCGCGGCATGCGCGGTCCCGCCGTCTGGAACACCGACTTCGCCTGGATCTGGATCTCCCAGCTCTTCGCCGTGCAGTACCTCTCGGGCGCGACGATGTTCGAGAAGGACTACGTCCCGGGCGACTGGACCCGGTGGCGCGTGAGCGTGAACGACGAGGACGAGGGCGCGCAGGAGGTGCAGGAGGTGGAGAAGGCCTTCCTGGGCAAGCTCGCGGATGGCGGCGAGTGGTGGCGCATGAAGACCATCACCAGGCACGACGACGGCGCCGACACGGTCTCGCTCGAGGCGCTCTTCAAGCCCGAGGAGGGGAACGCCTACGTGCAGCGCCTCGTGCGCATGCGCGCCAAGCTGCCGGGGAACGCCGAGCCGCAGGAGATGATGGTGCCCGAGCAGTGGACCACCTGGAACATGATGGGCTCGTTCTCGGGGCGGCCCACCAAGGAGTCGATCGAGGGCGCCACGGTCGGCACCGAGCAGGTGACGACGCCGGCCGGCACCTTCACGGCCAAGCACGTGCGTTTCGGCCAGGGCGGCGGCACCTTGGACTGGTGGCTGGACGAGAGCTCGACTGGCGGGTGGGTGAAGTTCAGCGCGATCGACAACGACAAGAAGCCGCGCTACACCATGGAGCTGAGCGGCAAGGGCGCCGGCGCCAAGAGCGAGCTCGGGGTGACGATCGGGAAGTGACGGGCGGGTCGGCAAGGAGGCGGGCGGACCCTTCAGGCGCGGGGCGCCCCGACCGAGACTAGTCAGGATGGACGCGACGGGTCGCCGACCGGCGGCCCGTCGTCGGCCGTCGCCCCGACTCCCGCCTCGTGACCCCTCCTCGCCCCAGTCGCCCGACCTTCGCGGACCGGCTGCGCGCATGGCGCAGGGAGTTGCGCGCGTGGGACGCGGTCGTGCCGGCGGCGGTGCTCCTCTACGCCGCGGTCCCGCTGCTCGGCGCCGAGTGGCCGGGGCGGGCGTCGGTCGAGAACGTCCTCTACCTCGCCATCGGCCTCGCGACGGTCGCGCAGTTCGCGCTGCGCACGCGCGAGACGGGGCCGGGCGCCGCGCGGCTCGCGTGGGGACTCCTCACCACGGCCCTCGGCGCCCGGCTGCTCGGCGGCGTCGTCTGGACCGCGGCCGGCGCGACGGCGGCCTCCGAGCCGGCCTGGCTGGTGGCGCTCCAGCTCAGCTACCTCGGGTTCACGATCCCGGCCCTGCTCCTCTTCCCCGGCACGCGCTGGCGGGGACGCGACGCGATGCGCCAGCGCATCGACCTCGCGACCGTGCTCGTCGGCAGCGGGCTCGTCACGTGGGCGCTGGCGATCGGCCCGCTGGTCCGCTCGCCCGACCTCGCCGCGGCCCCGCTCGATGACCGGCTCTACACCGTGGGCGACTCGCTCGCCGTCATCCTCGTGGCGGTCCTGCAGCTGCGCTGCGATGATCCGCCGGTGCGCACCGCCGCGCGCTGGCTCCTCGCGGCCTACGTCCTGCGGCTCGTTCCGGACCTGCTGATCTGGCGCGGCGCGATGGCGTCGGACCTCGGAGGCCTCCGGCTGCTCGACCTGGCGTGGATCATGATCTGGGCGCTGCAGTGGGCGGCGGCGCGGGCGGCGCGCCTCACGCCGTTCGTGCCCGAGCGCCGGCGCTACCGCGGCGGGCTCGCGCCCCTGGTGTTCCTCGTGGGGGCCCTCGCAGTCCTGCTGCATTCGCTCACGCTCGGCGAGGGTCGCGACGCGATCGTGTTCGCCCTCGGGAGTGCGCTGCTCACCGGCCTGCTCGTGCTCCGCCAGTCGGTGGAGCTCGACGAGCGCGACCGGCTCACGCAGCGCCTCGCCTGGGAGCGCGCGCGCTTCCGCGCGCTGCTGCAGTACGCGTACGATGCCGTCGCGCTCATCCGGAACGGCACGCTGCGCTACGCGAGCCCCTCGACCATGCGCATCTTCGGGGACCAGCTCCCCGCGCTCGGTGCGCAGGGGCTGCTCGAGATCGTGCACCCGGAGGACCGGTCCGTCATCGCCGACGCCTTCACGCAGGGCGTCATCGGCAGCCGCGCGCTGCGCGTCCGCGTCACCGACCGCGAGGGGCGCCTCCGGACCTTCGAGGGACACCTGGTCGACCGCCGCGACGACCCGCGCCTCGCGGGCGTCGTGCTGCACGGCATCGACCGCACGCGGCAGCTGCGGCTGGCCGAGGGCCTCGAGACCACGCAGCCGCTCGAGGCGCTCGGCGTGCTCGCCGGCGGCCTCGCGCACGACCTCAACAACATCCTCACGGTCGTCGGCTCGCACGTGGACTTCCTCGAGCAGGACCCCTCGCTCGCCCCCGCGGTGCGGGCCGACGTGGACGGCGTCGCCGCGGCGAGTGCGCGCGCGCGGTCGCTCACCGCCGGCCTCCTCACGCTGAGCCGGCGCAAGTTGGCGGCGGCGCGCGTGCTCGACCTCGCCTCGCTCGCCGCGGCGCGCGCGCGCGCCGAGCGGATCCGGTGCACGGTGGCACCGGTGGTCAGCTCGGTCCGCGCCGACCAGGATGCGGTCGCGCAGGTGCTCGACGCGCTCGTCGAGGTGGGGCGCGACGAGGCGCGCGGGCACGCGCTCGTGCTCGTGGTCGAGGAGCGCACGCCGACGCCCGCGGAGGCCGCCGAGCTCCAGGTGGAGCCGTTGCGCTATGTCGCGGTCGCCGCGGGCAGCGGATGGGACGCCGCGCGCCCGGGCACGGTCGAGGAGGCGGTGCGCACGGTCGCCGGCGACGAATGGGACCTCGCGCCGGGGGACCTCGCGCTGCTCATCGCGCTCGCGGCGACGCGCGAGGCGGGCGGCACGCTCGTCCGCGAGCGGCAGGGCGCGCGCTCGCGGCTCGTCGCACTCCTGCCGGCGGTGCACCAGTGAAGCGCGGCTTCCCCATCCCGCTCGGCGCCTTCGACTATGGCGTCCTGGGTTACGCCGTCGCGTGGCTCGTGGTGCGCGTCGCCGTCCCGCCGACGGACGGCACCGGCATCGCGCTCTACGACCTGTCGTACTTCGCGATGGCCGGCGTGGCGATCGCCACGCAGCTGCGCGCGGCGCGCCTCGCCGCCGACGCGCGGACGCGCTGGGGCTGGCGGCTCCTCGCGCTCTCGGGTGCGGCCATCGTCGCGGGCTACCTCTCGTGGGTGCTCTGGCCGCTGGTCACGGGCGTGAAGCTCGCGCCGGCGATCGCACGCCTCACGGACATCGCGTACGTCCCGTTCGCCCTCGCCGGCTTCGTCGCGTTCCCGCCGGACCGCGGCTTCAGCTGGCGCGACCCGCGCGTCCGGCTCGATGCCCTGCTGTTCGCCATCGGGTGCGCCTCGCTCTCCTGGCACTTCGCCATCGAGGTCCGACCGGCCGGCTCGGTGCCCGGCGGGGCGGCCGGCGCGGTGGCCGAGTGGGTGCTGGTACTCGTGGCCGCGGGGGCGCTCCTGCGCGCGCGCGGCCGCAGCAACCGGATCGCCCTCGGCGTCCTCTTCGCGGCGCAGCTCGTCTTCATCCTCTCGGACTACTTCGCGGCGCGCTTCCCGTACGGCTCGGACGAGGTCGCGGTGCTCGACCCGGTCTTCTTCGCCGTCTGGGTGCTGCGCTGGATCGCGGCGCGCCGCGCGCTCGGCGCCGACGACGAGGGCGGTCGTCCGGCCGCCGGCTACCGCGGCAGCCTCGGCCCCGCGCTCTTCGTCGCCGGTGCGTACGCCCTGCTCGTCCTGGCGCTCGTGCTCGAACCCGCGCGCGGCACGATCGACGTCGCGCTCGCCGCGGTCGCGATGACGGGCATCCTGCTCGTGCGCCAGGGACTCTCGCTGCGCGAGAACTCGGGCCTGCTGCGCGAGACCTCGCGCCAGACCGCCATCTTCCGCTCGATCGTCGCCAGCTCCTCCGACCTCATCCTGCTCGTGCGCGGCGACCTGCGGCTCGCCTACACGAGCCCCTCGGTGGAGCGCCTCGCCGGGCCCGTGCGCGGGCTCTCCTTCCGCGACCTCGTGCACCCGGATGACCGCCCCGGCGTCCTCGATTGGCTCGGCGAGCGCTCGGGCAGCCTCGGCCAGCGCGGCTTCCGCTGCCGCTTCCGCGCCGCCGACGGCGGCTGGCGGGACGTCGAGCTGCGCGCGCAGGACCGCACGGGCGATCCGGCGGTGCGCGGGCTCGTGATCAATGGCCGCGACATCAGCGACGAACTCGCGCTCGAGGAGCGCCTCGGGCACGCCCGCAAGCTCGCGATGCTCTCCGAGATGGCGGGCCGCATCGCGCACGCCTTCAACAACACCCTCGCCGCGCTGCACGGGCACGCGGAGGCGCTGGTCCGCGACCTCCCGCCCGGCACCCCCGCCTCCGACGACGCGCGCGCGATCCGCTCGGCCGCCGAGCGCGGCGCCGGGATCACGCGCCAGCTCCTCGGCTTCACCGGCCGGCATGTGATCCGGCCCGAGCCGCTGCGGCCCGCGGAGGTAGTGGAGGCGCTGCGCGGCACGCTCACGCGGCTGCTCGGGCCGGGGCGGCCGCTCGCCATCGACGCCGACGCGGCCGATGCGGTGGTGCTCATGGACCGCTCGCAGCTGGAGCAGGTCCTCGTGAACCTCGTGGCGAACGCACGGGACGCGCTCCGGGAGGGCGGGCACGTCGCGATCCGCATCGCGCGCGCCGCGCGCCCCGACGGCCGCGAGATCGCCCTCGTCGTGACGGACGACGGGGTCGGCATCCCCGCGGAGCACCTGGGCAGGATCCTCGAGCCCTTCTTCACCACGAAGGCCCCGGGGAAGGGCACCGGCCTCGGCCTCGCGATGGTCGACGCGATCGCGCGGCGCGCCGGGGGCCGCGTGACGGTCGAGAGCGCGGTCGGGGCTGGCACGAGCGTCACCGTGCATCTCCCGGAGGCGGATGCGGCGGGTGCGCCGGCGCGGCGTGCGTCGGTGCCGGTGCCGGCGCCGGTCCTCGAGATGCGGCGGGTGCTGCTCGTCGACGACGACGCGCTCGTCCGCAACGTGACCGCGCGCATGCTCGAGCGCGCGGGGTACCTCGTGCACGCGTGCGCCGACGGGGCGGAGGCGCTCGCGGCCGCCGCGCGGCCGGAGGTCGGCATCGACGTGCTCGTGACCGACCTCATGATGCCGGGGATCTCGGGGCGTGAGGTGATCGAGCGCTTCCGCCCCCTGCGCCCGGGCGTCCCGATCGTCTGCATCACCGGCTACGCGACGGCGGGGGGCGACACCGCGACGCTGCACGCGTACGCGATCGTCGCCAAGCCGTTCACCGCCGCGACGCTCCTCGCGGCGCTCGATGGCGCGCTCGCGTCGGCCGCGGCGCCCGCCGGCGCCCCCGGCCTCGGCGCGCCGGCCGACGGGAGCGCGAGCGCGTCAGCCGCGGCGCCCGCCCCGGACCCGACGACTTAGGGCGTCCGCTCGCCGGGGCGGTAACGCCGCTCCACGTGCCCCTCGAGCTGCGCCGGCGTGAAGTACACCTCGCGCAGCGCGCCGCGGGCGTAGCGGTCCGCCTGGTCGTTGAAGTGCTTCGAGCCGGGCACGCTGTTGAGGCCGCCCGCGGTGACCGCGCGCGCCTTGAGCGTGTCGCCGAACTCGACCACCGCCACGAAGCTGTTGCCGCTCGTGCCGTACATCCGCCTGGTGCCGGGGTACGAGCGCGCCCCGAACGCGGCGAGCGAGCCCCAGCGCGATGACGTGAAGCCCACCGGCGTGCTCGGCCCCGAGTCGCTGAACGGCTGCACGATGTCGCCGGTGAGGCGCTGGAAGCGGTTCACCTCGCCCCACTGCACGCGCCACGACCCGAAGTCGCGCGTGAGCCGCGCGACCGCCGCCTCGAGCGCGGCCAACCGGTCCGCCGCCACGCCGCGCGTCGCCATGAAGCGCATCAGCCCCACGGCCTCGGCGTCGGGGTTCGCGCGCAACCGCGTCCAGAGCTCCTCGCCCCAGTACACGGCGAGCGTCGTCGCCTCGGAGCTCGTGCCCGAGCGGCGGTCCCACCCGCGCAGCAGCGCGATCGGCTCCGCGAGCGCCGCGCGGCGCGCGTCCCCCGCGGGGAGCGCCGCGTGGTCGGCGACCAGCGCCGGCACCAGGGCGTCGAACGCCGTCAGGTGCGGGTCGTACGCCGCCGCGATGAGCCGGTCGAGGTCGAACACCGTCTCGCGCGCGAGCACCTCCAGCGCGTGCTCCCCGCGCGGGTTCTCCCCCGCCACGTCCATGTACGCGGGGTACGCCGACGCCTTGGGGCTGAAGCGCCCGGCCGCGGAGTAGGGCCAGTTGTTGGTGTTCTGGATCCAGCCCGTCGGCGGGTTGAACACGTTCGGGCTCTCGTCCACCGAATGCAGGCCCTTCCAGTCGGTGGCGGGGTCGTTCCCGTCCACCGGCGCGCTCCAGTCGAAGCGCGGGTCGCGCCGGGGGACGAAGTTCGCGTGGAAGTACGCGATGTTCCCGTCGGCGTCGGCGAAGACGGTGTTGTTGGACGAGTTGGTGTGCAGCGCCATGGTCGCCTTGAACTCGGCGAGGTTCTGCGCCTTGGTCCGCGTGTACGACTGCGTGAGCGCCTTCACCGGGTCCTGCATCAGCCGCACCGCGATCCATCGTCCGTCGGCCTCGCGCACCACGGGGCCGTGGTGCGTGCGGTGCACCGTGAACGTCCGCGTGGCGAGCGTGTCGCCGCTCCGGTAGGGCACGGCGATCGAGCGCGAGGCGACCGCCCGCGTGGAGTCCCCGTGCCGGTAGCGCCAGCCGTCCGCCGTGCGGTCGACCGCCACCGCGTACTCGTCGATCGCGTCGGCGCCGCTGGACGTGTGCATCCAGCCGGCCCGGGCGTTGAACCCCTGGTAGATGAAGAACTGCCCCCAGGTGACCGCCCCGTAGGCGTCGAGACCGTCGTCGCTCGTCATCTGCAGCTCCTCGCGGAAGAAGAACGAGGTGTGCGGATTGATGAGCAGCAGGGCGTGGCCCGACGCGCTGCGCGAGGGCCCGATCGCGAAGCCGTTGGAGCCCTGCGGTTCGCGCGGACGCGGCGGCACGGCGGCCGCGAGCAGTCCGCGCGCCGCGGCCCGCGCCGGCGCCGCCGCCGTCCCCGCCGGCTTCGCGTAGAACGCCTCCAGCGCCTCGAGCGAGATGCTCTCGATGTCGCCGCCGATGCTCCCCTCGCTGAAGGCGAGCGCCATCCACGGCTCGAAGGCCGTGAGCACCCGCGGCCGCACCTCGGGGTGCAGATGCAGGTAGTAGTTGAGCCCGTCGGCCCACGCGTCCATCAGCTCGCGCAGCCAGGGCGCGCTGGACGCGTACAGCGCGCGCAGGGTGTCCGGGTCGATGAACAGCTTCATCCGCAGGTCGCGCCAGATGGCGGCCTCGCCCTCCGCCTCGGCGAGCCGGCCGAGCGCGTTGAGGAAGTTCACCTCGATCCGGTTGAAGTCGTCCTCCGCCTGCGCGTAGATCATCCCGAACACCGCATCGGCGTCGGTGGTGCCCTTGATGTGCGGCACCCCCCAGTCGTCGCGGGTGATGGTGACGCGGGCGGCGCGGGCCTCCCAGCGCGCGAGGGTCTCGGGCGGCGGGCCGGCCTCGCCGGCGCACGCGGCGAGCAGGAGGCCGGCGGTGAGCGACGTCGCGACGCGAAGTGCGGCGACGCGAAGTGCGGCGACGCGAAGGCGCGCGACAGGAAGGGTCGTGGAGCGGAGGCCGAAAGCGGCGCGGGCGTGGGTGGGTGCGGTCATCGGGGGAGTCGGAGCCAGGCGATGTAGTCGGTGGAGGGTGGCGTGAACCCCAGCTGGCGCACGCGCATGGACAGCTGCCCGCGATGGTACGTGCCGTGGTTGACCACGTGGCGCACGAGCTCGCCGATCGTGTTGCTGCCCTCCACGCCGGCGAACGTCCGGTACGCGATGGGCGTGGTGAGGTCCGCCTCGGTGAGGCCGCCAAGGTACGCGGCGCGCCCGCGCTCCACCGCGTGGAGTTCGCGCACGAGTTCGTCGAACGGCGCGACGCCCGCCCAGTCCGGCGGGCCCGGCGGACTCTCGCCGTGCCAGCGCTGCAGCCACACCCACTCTGCGGCGATCAGGTGCGCGAAGGTGCCGAGGAGCGAGCCGAACGCGCTCTCGTCGCGCCGGCGGCGGAGCGGGTCGGGGAGGGTCGCGAGCGCACCCGTGAGGCGCGCCGTCGCCCACTCGGTGTAGGCCACGAGATCCCGGAGCTCGGCGAGGGGCATCCCCCAAGTTGCCGCCGTCCGGGCGCGCCCGGAAGGCGTGCTCAGCGGAGCGCGGAGAGGTCGGCCGGCAGCGTGAAGTGCAAGTCGAGCGGGATCGCGTGCTCGCGCACGAACGCGCAGGACGCGCCCACCCGCAGCGCCGTGCCGGCGTCGTACGCGCATCCCGCGCGCGTCGCCCCGATCCCGAGCATCGTGGTCCGGACGTGCACCGCGAGCAGTCCGGGGCTCACGCGCGTGAAGCTGGTACCCCCTTGGACCGTGATCAGTGGCAGCAGCGTCCGGAAAGTCCAGTCCGGCACGCGAATGCCGGACGTGAGGTTCCAGGGCGTGACCCCGATCAGGCGGACCTCGAGTTCGTCGGTGGTGCTCTGGTCGCTCACCGGGCAGACGAAGGAGAACTCGAGGTCGCCGGCGGTGGTGGACACCCGCAGCGAGACCGTGCCCTTGGTGAGCGGGCTCGAGCAGGGAGGTGACCACTCCGGCCGCACCGCCGTCCGCTTCGAGACGCCGTCGGCGCTGAACCCCTCCGGATGCTCGGCGATCCATGCGTCCACGGCCACCTCGGCCCGGCGGCGGTCGGTGTCGGGCCCGGTCGCGCCCTCGGCGCAGCCCCCGATGGTGATGCAGAGCACGGCACCGAGGCGCAGGACGCTGGAGCGTTCCATGCGGGGTACTACCCTCGGGGCACCGTTCCGTGTCACCCGCGGTTGACCGAGCGGGTGCCCGCATCCATGTTGGCCACGGGCCTCCGCGACGACCGGCGCGCCCGCCCTCCCACCTCAGGCCCTTCCATGCGTTCCCTTCGCGCTCCCGTCGCCGCGGTGCTGCTCCTCACGCTCGGTCTCTCGTGCAGCAGCCCCACCGAGGCGCCGCGGCTGTCGAGCATCACGCTCAACGCCACGGCGGTGACCATCGATGCGATCAGCGGGACGCAGCAGGTCGTGGCGACGCCGCGGGACGAGGACGGGCAGCCGATCCAGGGCATCACCGTCACGTGGGCGGTCGCCGGCGCGACGGTCGCAGCCGTGTCCAACACCGGACTGGTCACCGCGCTCGCCAACGGCACCACGCAGCTCACCGCGTCGTCGGGGTCCGTGAACGCCTCCATCCCGGTGACCGTCCAGCAGTTCCCGGTCGCGCCGGTGATCGTCGCCGGCGACGCGCAGGCGGCCCCGGTCGGCACGCAGCTCGCGCAGCCCGTCACCGTGCGCGTCACCGACCGCCTCGGCAACGCGATGGCGGGGCAGAGCGTGTCCTTCGTGGTGCAGTCGGGCGGCGGCTCGGTGAGCGCGGCCTTCGTGAACTCCGCCGCCGACGGCACGGCCAGCACCCTCTGGACGCTGGGCAACACCACCGCGCTCCAGCAGCGGCTCAGCATCGTGGCCGGTGGGCTGAGCCCGGTGACCCTCGTGACCGCGACCGCGCTCGCCGGGCCGCCGGCGACCCTCGTCGCGAGCGCGCTCACGCCCACCACCGGCCAGACGGCCGTGGTCGGCACCGCGGTCGAGCGGCGGCCGGCGGTCGTGGTCCGCGATGCCGGCGGCAACGGCGTCGTCGGCACGACGGTGCGGTTCGCGGTCGTCGGCGGCGGCGGCAGCGTCGGCGACACCAGCGCCATCACCGACAACTTCGGCGTCGCGACCGTCAGCGCCTGGACGCTCGGCGCGACCCTCGGCGACAACGTCCTCCGCGCCTCCATCGGCGCGCTGCCGCCCGTCGACTTCACGGCACGCGGCGTCGCCAACGTCTGCACCGCGGACGGCGCGCACGTCATCACGCCCGGCATGACGCTGGCCGGCACCATCAGCGCCACCGACTGCATCACCTCGTCGGGCGACATCGTCAACTTCGACTACTACCGGTTCGAGCTCGCGGCCGAGACGTCGGTGATCATCGAGATGGACGGCGCCTCGACGGTCGACGCGTGGCTCACCCTGTACGACGCGAACACCCTGACCAAGATCACCGAGAACGACGACATCATCCTCGGCGTGAACACGGACTCGCGCATCGGGATCCGCCTGTTGCCGGGCGCGTACCTGATCCAGGCGCGGACCTTCGAGGCGAACCAGTTCGGGGCGTACACCCTCAGCCTGCGGGAGGCCGCCGGGGGGGTGCCCACCGAGGTCGCGGTGATCGCGGGCCAGCTCCAGCGGGCCGCGCCGGGCCTCGCGCCCGTCGCGCCGCGCATCGTCGTGCGCGACGAGGCCGGCGTCGGCGTGCCGGGCATCCAGGTCACCTTCGCCGTGGTCCCGGGCGTGGGCGCCATCGCCGGAGAGAACGCGGTGACCGACGCGAACGGCGAGGCCGCGGTCGGCAGCTGGACCCTCGCCGCGGGCGCCAATGTCCTCTCCGCCACCATCCCCGGCACCGGGATCGCCAACAATCCCGCCGTCATCTCCGCCAGCGGCAAGGTGGGCAGCGCGACGGCGGGCTACGACATCACGCTCCGCTTCGCCAACATGCCGACCCTCACCCAGCTCAACGCCTTCTCGGCGGCGGCGACGCGGTGGGAGGGGATCATCACCGGCGACCTCACCGCCCAGGCGCACGGCGCCAGCATCGCGGCGAACTGCGGGCTCCCATGGCTGGAGGGGCTCACCGTCGACGATATCGTGATCGACGTGAACCTCCGCCTCATCGACGGCCCGGGGTCCGTGCTCGGCTCGGCCGGCCCGTGCGCCATCCGCAGCGCGAACCAGCTCACCTCGGCGGGCGTGATGAACTTCGACACCGCCGACCTCGCCGGTCTCGAGGCCTCCGGACGGTTCACCAGCGTCATCCTCCATGAGATGGGCCACGTGCTGGGCATCGGCACGCTCTGGAGCCTCAAGGGGCTCCTGGCAGACCCGTCGAGCAGCACGACCCAGAACGACACGCGCTTCACCGGCCCCAACGCCCTCGCGGTCTTCGAGACCATCGGAGGCGCGGCCTACATGGGCGCCAAGGTGCCGGTGGAGAACACCGGCGGCGGCGGGACCATCAACTCGCACTGGCGCGAGTCGGTGTTCAACGGCGAGCTCATGACGGGCTTCATCAATGCACCGCCGAGCATCAACCCGCTGAGTGTGGTCACCATCCAGTCGCTCGCCGACCTCGGGTACACCGTGACCAACGCGGGGGCCGACACGTACACGCTGGGGGCGTCGCTGATGGATGCCACGGTGGCCTCCACGGCGCCGCGCATCGAGCTCAAGGACGACATCTGGAACGGTCCGCGCATCCGGGTCGATGCGCGCGGGCAGCCGGTGGGCATGCGCACCGTCCGCAAGTCGCCGAAGCCCGTGCGCTGAGCCGCCGCGGGACGCCGCAGGGGCCCGGCCGCCACATGGCAGCCGGGCCCCTGCGGCCTTCGGGCGCTCAGCGCGGCAGCTGCGCCGCGAGGAACCGCAGCACGTTCTCGCCCATCACCTGACGGATCGCATCGGGCGGGATGCCGGCGTCGAGCAGCGCCTGGGTGAGCTGGTCGAGCTCGTCCCCCTCGAGCTGGACCGTCGTCGCGCCGTCCCAGTCGGAGCCGAGCGCCACGTGGTCCACGCCCGCCACGTCGATGGCGTGCCCGATCGCCTTGGCGATGTCGCGCGGGGCGCTGCTGCAGATGGCCCCGTCCCAGAAGCCGATGCCCACGAGCCCGCCGTTCGCGGCCACCGCCCGCAGCTGCGCGTCGGTGAGGTTGCGCGGGCCGGGGCAGGTCGCTTGCACCCCGACGTGGCTGACCACCACCGGCCGCGTCGCCATCGCGAGCGCCTCGTCGAACGCCGCGGGCGAGGCATGCGCGAGGTCCACGATCATGCCGAGCGACTCCATGCGGCGCACCACGTCGCGGCCGAACGCCGTGAGGCCGCCCTTCGTCTCGCCGTGCGCCGAGCCTGCGACCGCGTTGTCGAAGAAGTGCGTGAGCCCGGCCATGCGGAAGCCGTGCGCGAAGAGCGTGTCGATCCCGGCGAGCTCGCCGTCGGCGGCGTGCAGGCCCTCGGTCGCCAGCAGCGCGATCACCGGCGGCGGGCCCGCGGGCCCGCCCCCGGCCGCAGCCTGCGGCGCCGAGCCGGGCGCCCCCGCACCGAGCCGCTCGGCGCGCACCGCGAGCGCGCTCTCCAGCTCGGCGGCCGTCGTCACCACCACGAGCTGTCCGTCCGAGAGGCGCGCGGCGCGGTGGAGCTTGCTGGCCTGGTGGAGGGCGCGCGCGCGAAGCGACCGCCAGGTGCGCGGCGGCCAGCGCGAGGCGATCGCGAGCTGCGTGATGTTGTCGCTGTCGGCACCGTTCCGCTCGTAGTTCTGGTCCTTGGGCGTCTTGGTCACCGTGCTGAACACCTGCAGCGCCACCCGCCCCCGCGCGAGGCGCGCGACATCGGTGTGCCCGCGGGGCGACGGCCCGAGCACGCCGCGGTCCCAGAGCAGGAGGTCGTCGTGCAGGTCCGCCACGCGGAGCGACCGGTGGAGCAGGCGCGCCGCCTCGGTCACCGGGATCGGGTCGGCGTCATCCACGCGGTTCAGCGAGCCGTCCACGTACGTGGGCACGCCGAAGAAGAAGCCGGCCAGGAGCGCCAGCGCGAGGCCGGCGGCGAAGGGGATGCGGAGCAACCGTCTCATGCGGGCGGGATCGCGGTGGAGGAGGGATTCGTGGCGGTGCAGGCGCAGGATAAACAGTC